>JABHUV010000105.1 GCA_018658605.1 Planctomycetaceae bacterium
CCTCGGTTCTGAGCGGTTGTTGTACCGTCTTGATCGATAATGACCGAGTTTTCGTTGCTTGATAGGAAGAAGGCGAGATGACTAACATCGCGATTGGTTCCATCGGAATAGAAAGCACGGACGGTTATTTTTTGTGTAGCATCTTGACCATCGAGCACTGCGGACTTCGGATAAACTTCGATTTTTGTACAGGTTGGAATGTCCGCTTTGTCCGCGACAGCGCCTGCGTCAATCCACTCATGCATGAGGTTGTACAGCGAATCGTCCTTACGGAATCGAGTACCGCCAGTATGCGGTACTGCACCAGTAGATTTGGTAAGTATAAGACTTTCGTGTGGGAATGCGAGGTTGATTCGGCGGTTTCCAATTTCACGAGTTACCCGTTGATAATCTCCAGCATGGTCAAAACCAAATAGCGATAACCGAAAGCCATCCTTACCACTGGCTGCACCGTGACAACTTCCGGTATTACAGCTTGCTTTCATGAAGATGGGCATGATATCTAGCTTAAAGCTAAGTTCGGGAGTAACCGCGGAATCCTTAACAACGGCGGGCAAACTTAATGTTTTTCCTCCAAAGGTGACGGACACAGTGGTTTCACCGTCTGCGGTAGGAGCGAGAGTTGTTCCCTCGAGTTTGATGAGGTTCTGGTCCGCAACGGCGATGGTAGCTTCGGCTGTCACATCACGCGTAAGTCCATCGGCGAATATGGCTTGAACCGTGATAGTCTGGCGATCACGGGCATTGTACAAACCAATGTCACTTGGATAGGCAATGATCTCGGTCAATTCGGCCGCTGAAATAACGGTCGAGCAAATAACAAGTGCCAGACAAGCGACGTAACGTAATGTTGCAATCATGATGACAAAAACCTAATTGTTGAAAAATTGTAAAATGAATTGACTAATATTGGTTCCAAACGACCTACTCTTCGCCGCCACCTGCTGCTGGGGTGGTTCGCTGTTGAGCAGCCAGTCTTAGTTTTTCAAGCCGCGAAAGTGGCTTAGCCATTGGTTTCGGAGCTGGTTTGGGGGCCACTGCTACGGCCATCGGCATTGGTTTGGGTTTAGGTGGAGCGTTTTTAGGCGGAGGTAATGGCTTGTCGATTTGCAACTGGGTTGTTGCCGCTCGAGAAGTCATTGGTTCACCATCTTTTGTGATCGTAATTTGAGCGAACACGTTGGTGTGTTTTCCGGCCGGACTCGTCTTATCCGTTTTAATATCAAAGACTAATTCCATGGTATCTTTGTTGAACTCCATATTTGTCGTCGTAACTTTAGCGGGCAGTCCAAGTATTTGAACGGTTGCTGTCCCATCAAACGGAGTTGCATGGTTTAGCTTGCAGAAGATCTGTGTTTCTAAGCCCTGCTCAACGGACGTGCGTTCCATGGAAAATGTCACAAATGGCTCGGCTATTTCGAGTGTGGCTAGTTGAGATGAAACCCAACCGGTTCCCCCGATATCAGCGGAACCGAGGACGTATATAGGCCACGTGCGGATCTGCGCGCTTCCGGAAGCGTTAAGCGGATAGACTGCTTCGTTTTTGCCTTCAGGAATGACAACGGTTGAACGAGTTCCAACACCTGGTGGTCTAAACGGGAACTGTAGCGTAATAGCCTTTGTGTACCCTTCTTTCCGATGGGCAATGACCTTGAGGCTCATGACACCGGTACGAACTAGCGGTACTTTTGGTTGCACAATTTCCAACGTGAATGGTACTTCTTCAACCACTGCGACAGGTAATTGCTCAACATCTTTAAATACATAAAGCGATTGACCTGGTGCACTGATGACTAAGTCCGCTCGATTTTTGAAATGGCCAGAAATGTTAGAATTTTCCGCCGTATGTTTTGCTGAAAGTTTGATTAAGGCACCCGCCAGTGGTGCATCAGCGGCAGCTTCAAATACAACAGGCATGACACTCATATTGGCAGCCATGTTTTCAACATGCATAGTGACGCCTGATGGCAGTCCATCGCTTTGCAATTGAAGTTCACCACCGAAGTTTGCTCTTGAAGCTGAAATTAGAGTTGCATAACGATTACCGCGAGGAACAAAAATCTGTTGTCGGCTCTGTGAATAGCGAGCCACTCTAGGGATGCCTAGAGCTAAGGTTGGTGTGACTGGTCGAAATTCAACTCGATATACAAATGTTTCGCCACCACGGCCAAGGTGGTCGGTAACGCGTAGTACGTATTCTCCGTCAGCAGGGAATGTATAGCGAAAGTAGCTATCTGGACCACGAGAATCGTCATTGCCTACGAGAGAGCCTCCGGTGGCATTGTACAGATTCATGACGGGGTCGAGTGGCGATCGAATACGACGCGCGAAACATTCAATGTCAAAGACTTGGCCCTTTTTCGCTGTGAAGCGGAAGAAGTCTACGTCTTTTTCTTCACCGATGATACCGTTAAATGCGTTGGGTAGTTCAGCAGCACATGCTTCAGCGACTGCATTGTTTGGTTCGGTTTCTAGAGAGTTTCCATGTTCGAATAAACGAAAGACGTTTCCGGATGGAGCGATTCCGTGTTCGTCCTGAGGGAATAATGCAAATTGCGGGTCGAAGGTCGTTGGCAATTGAACGGTTTGCGTTACTGTTCCGGCTGGGTCACCGAGGAATTTTACTTCGGTGGCCTCCCCTACTTTGCCACCGGCAGGGTAGACTGCCAGTGGTCGCGGAAAGGTACCAATGTGGAGATTGTAACGACAGTTGCCATTGCCGGCGTAACTGCTTTCGCGAATCATGACATAATAAGTACCATCTTCTTTGGCGACGGTAGAAGCGACAGCGTCTTGTTTGGCGAGAGGTGTGTCATCGTCTGCAGAGAGTTCAAATCGTTTTGCATCCAAGATAGCGATATAGGGATCAAACAGAGTTGTGCCCAAACGCATGGCTTCAACTTCAGCAGAGATTCGCTGTCCCGCTTTTACCTCGATAGCGTAATAATCAACGTCTTCGTTGGTAACGATACCCTGAACTGTGGTGTTTAAGGCGATTTTTTGCGGTTCTTCGAAGCTGCTATTTGGTTCTACTTCCGCTGTTGCTGCGAAGGGTCCGACCCAGAATGTGCGGAATTCAGTGATACCGCTACGCGTACGGACTTGAGCAACGTGTTCCCCCATTCGGCAATCCGCAGCAATATTGACCGTAGCAACGGCCTCACTAGCTGTAGGTTCAACGTTTGTGACTTCAAAGCCGGGCGAATAGAAAAATATTTCTTCAGCATCGTCTAAGCGCGCGCCGCGGAATGTTATTTTGTTTTCGACACCGCGTTGTACGCCTCGTGGCAAGATCAGACTTAGCGACGGTGAGGCTGCTTGCACACAGGTCGCGAGGATCAGGCAACTGAGGGTTGCAGTAAGTAACATCCAAGATTTCGAATGTGCTCGTGCGGCGAGGCTGATTGAGGTGGGGGAGGATCGAAACATTTTTTCACAGAGCTCCAGGCGTTTTAAGTTATTAGTTGTGCGGTGTGTTTAAATATTTGAGTTTTCGAGTTGAACCTAAACAGTACGGGTAACATCAGATTGCGACCTGATGTCACCCGCATGGTTGCTTAATCAATTTGGGATAAAATCCATTGGTATTATTCGTTATGCAATTAACTCTTGTCGAACTTTACCACCGTTGACGATTTCAATTGGTCGGTCACCAGGAGCCATTAACTCTTTGTCGGCCGTGATTCCTAGGCGGTTGTAAATGGTTGTGGCCCAGTCTTCAACGGTCAGGGCATCTTCTTCAGGCTCGCTGGCTGTTGCATTGGACTTTCCGTAGACGATACCTTGTTTAATACCGCCACCTGCCATGACAACACTGAAAACTTTAGGCCAGTGGTCACGACCGGCGCTGGCGTTGATTTTAGGTGTACGGCCAAATTCAGAACCGACAAGAACTAGCGTCGAATCCAGCAGTCCGCGATCTGATAGGTCTTGGATCAACGCCGCGTAGGCTTGATCTAAGGCAGGCACTTGGCCCTTGATTGCGCCGTCAATGTTGCTGTGCATGTCCCAACCACCGTAGGTGAGGGTGACAAAGCGAACACCAGATTCAACAAGTCGACGAGCTAACAGCATCCGAGCGCCGGCAGTGTTGCGACCGTACTTGTCGCGAGTCGCCGCGTCTTCTTTGTTGATGTCAAACGCTTCACGTGCTTTTTGACTGCTGATTAGGCTGTACGCTCGATCATAAAAAGTATCGACTGCGTCGAGCGAGTCAGTTTTCTCTTTCGAGGCAAAGTAATCGTTGACGGTTGAAAGCATTTTGCGACGTTTTGTGAAACGATTGTCGTCCACTCCACCAGGCAACTTGAGATCACGTACTTGGAAGCTGCCACTGGCTGGATCGGAACCAAGACTGAATCCAGCGTATGAACTACTGAGGTAACCGGTGCCAGCAAATCGGTTGGGCTGGTTCGGAATGCAGACGTACGGAGGTAGGTTTTCGCGAGGGCCAAATTCGTGCGATACGACAGAACCCATACTTGGGAATTCCA
>JABHUV010000165.1 GCA_018658605.1 Planctomycetaceae bacterium
TGCGTTTGCCAATTCCGGTCGGTCCTAAGAACAAAAAACTAGAACCCAACCTCCCCTGTTCAAGGTTGCAGCGAAAGAAATCAGCTTGTTTGTCATGTCCGACAATTCCCTGCCAACTCATCTAAATCAAATACTCCGTGATGGTAAGTTCAATCGTTCAGCGGTAATCTGTTGAATATCTGCCTGAATTTCGTTAATCGTTCGATTCGCATCAATCACCTGAATTTCGTCTGGGTAGCGTGCCGCTTCTTGCAGAAACCCCTGTCGCACGTGTTCCATATACTCTAACCCCTGTGACTCGATGCGATCTAATTCGCGATTCATTCTTTGGCGAGCCGCAGTCACATCCATGTCGAGTACAAACGTTAGTGTTGGCTGAATTCCTTGTGTTGCCACTGCGCCAACTTGACGTACTAACTCAGGGTCTAATCCACCAGCATGACCTTGATAGACTATGTTTGCTAACAAATACCGATCACACACTACTAACTTTTCCTCAGCCAGTGCCGGTTTAATGATCTCCTCTACCAACTGAGTACGAGCGGTCATATACAAAAACATCTCGCTGCGGCGGTCGATCGCCATGTCATGTTTTTGCAATAAAATATCGCGCAATGCATCGCCAAGGGCCGTACTACCTGGATCTCGACAAAAGACGTGTTCACACCCGAGGCTACTCAGCCATTGTGTAAACATTTCAATCTGAGTAGATTTCCCTACCCCGTCAGTGCCGTCAAAACTAACAAACATGTCTTAGTTAATCCTCTGTTGCCTGCGTGTATTAACCAACACTGTTTTAACACATCTGGAGCGCAAAGAGAACTATCGGCAATCCTTCGCGCTACAGCGACAAATCGAACAACATACAGCACTTGCCTAAATATCAGAATCTGAGGTCGATTGTGCCGGCGTTGGTACCGCGGGACTAAAATCTAATACCGGTGGTGGTGAAGGCAATGTGGGCTTGTCGGAATTTGCCTCATCTTCACTTTCACCTTCAGTCGCGGGTTGCACTGCGTCCGCTAGATCTTGCGTCGCTAGTGTTTCCAACGTTCCACGGCTAATCACGCCAGGACGTGTGAACCCATAATCCAAATATCGGCTCGCATCACGTTGACGGGCACGATCCATCGCATCCGCATATGCTTTACCAGGCCACGCACCTTCGGACAAGTGAATATCGTTGTACTCCAGTAGACTTCCCTTGCGGAAATGTACGTCAGCAATCGCTTTGGTGTAAGCACCCAATACTCGGTAATAATCTGTCTGAGCTTGAGCGTGTCGTCGCTGTGCTTGCAAAACCTGATCAAGCGTTGTCTTACCACCTTTGTAAAGGGCCACCGCAGAATCAACTTCTTTCTGTGAAATCGCCCATCGGTTGTAATGCAATTGAGCTTGGCGATGATTGTAGTCTAAATTCTTCATTGCCGTCGCTAATAAATGTGATGTGTTGAGCTCCATATCATCTAAGCGAACCATATCACGTTTTAGATTAAGTTGTGCATTGCGAACAGCGGCGAGTTCTTGGCGAGCACCAATTCGAGGTGGCCGAATATCAATTCCAATTCGCAGTTCTTGGTGATTGCCATCGGTTAATCCCTCCCATGCCGTTGATCCTGGAGCAACGAATCTCAAACCATTCGGTTCCGCGCTAATAAGATCGTCGCCGTAACCTAACCACCGATATAAGGCGACTAGGTTAACCTGTGGTAAGGTGTTGTGTCGTGCAAGCTTTAACTCCAATTGGCGACGTTTAATGGCCCATTTTTGTTGCCGCAATTCTACACTTCGCAATAACGATTCTTCATGCGACTCCTGCCAATCAAACACAACCTTGGCTTGCGTTGGCTCTTGAGATGGCCGAATAACACGTCCGTCAGATGCCGTAAGTCCCATCAACCAACGCAGACTTTGTTCTGCTCGCATCAAATCATTCCAAGATGTTTCCACTTGAGCTTGAAAGAAAAAATACTGTTCCTGAGCCTGTGCTTCAGCTTGTGCTGTTTCAATACCACCAACGAATTTCTCGTAGGCTATTTTCCACGTTACCTGTGCACTATCTCGTGCAATGCGACTAGCTTCTAGGTTGCGGTAAGCTGTGTACAAATCCCAATAGGTGTTCTCGACGTCCATCACCATATTGCGAACACTTGTTTCAAATATGGTAAGACTCACATCAGTGTTTATTCTGGAAATCATAACTGGGATGCGATTAACCATCGTTCCATTGCCCCGCAGCAACGGTTGCGTGATCTCACCTTCAATTGCGGTAAACCAATCTGAGGGCAATGCTCGCCCAAACCCTCGGTTGTTCGAATCATAGATCGTTTGGTTTCTCAGTGTGAACTGAGTGCCCGTGGCGGCTCGCTTGGTCAAGGCAACATCGATCGTGCCTAAATCTTGCTTGTAATTAAATGGTGAAAATCCGAAATCGTTAGCATTCACATTCTGAGGTCGATCCGTCTTCTGCCAAAACATGCTCGTTGTGAATTGAGCGTCAAATGCGGAAAGTGCCGCTTGTACGCCACTTTGCGGATCCGTCTCAAAAATCGCAGGATCATAGACTGTCGTGGCACCAGCGGTTCGACCTGACAAACCATCGGCAAAACCAAAAGGTGTAACCGAACCTAGGTTGCGAATAACTTTACTGTTCTTGAGTGCGGTTTGTACCACTTCTTGAAGCGATAACTCCCACGGTTTATCAAAATCTGGTTTGCTCAGCGAAATAGGTGCACGCGTTTGAGCGACTTCTGTAATTGGTTGATGATCAAGATCGGGATATTCAATTTCAAGCTCACTATCAACGTAGTGTGCCAATTCGCCACGTTCACGTAGATAAGACGTTTGTGATGCAGTGCACCCAGTCAGAATACTCAGTGCTAATAATAGCAATAATGTTGATCTAGATTGATGTTTGACGGTCAGGGGCACAGTTTTACCTTGCAATTACAGCACAAATAAACGGTTCGACTATTTTTCAACTCGATATACCAAATCAGCTGATATATACCCCCCTACATAACCACCTACCTTAAAACAAATACGAAATGTGCAATTCGTAACGGCTTTGCGTTAAATGGTAGTTCAGAAATCGTCCGTGATATTAAGAAACTTGTATCAAAACACCGATAGAACTTAGTTTTTGGGGGATTTGATTGCTACAGGATTTTAGAGATACATCCCGAGAAAACCACCTGCTTCATCTGATTCCGCAGCGATTTTTTCAATGCGGTCGCGTGTTGCTTGCAGGTCTCCTGCAGCGATATAGCGATCAAACTCGATTTTCACAGCTTCTTGCACACATTTCTCGAACCATTGTACAATTGGCTGCGTTAACCAATCACAAACATCACCCTCTAATTGGACCTCTAAATCAACTCGCTTCGTTTGCTCATCACTTTGGTTTGTGAGCACTGTTCCTTCGAATGAGAATTGCAGCATTCCAAGCTGAGCGTCATTGGTTAGGTGGTAAACGGCTTCAGCGTCGTACAAATAATAAGTATTAAATGCACCATGTCGCTCGATAGCCAATTTCACCTGCTCGCAGCGTCGCTGATACTTGGGTGAGGCATCTAAGGGGACATCCACACGTCCAACGCTACGTAGCGGGAGACAATCGAACGATATTTCAACCCATCTGTTCATCACACCCGCAACCTATATCTAAAGAGAGAGTACCTGTGACCGTTAAGATACCACTAGTGATGCATATTTGCCACATAAGACTGTTACAAAACATGTGCATTCGGGTTTGAATTACTACCCATATCGCTTTGCCGGATGATCACGAGCAACATGCCAAGCTTTGACCATCATCCAAAATTAGATAACTTAAGTCTACTGAATATTCGGAAGCAAACTGTTAACTCTACTCGCTGGGCTTACCCAGATTATAAGACAACATTAGCCAGCCATTATCTGCGATGAGTTGCTGCAAAATCAGATTTTCAGCATTCTCCCATTGTCCGGGCAATTTGATTCCACCTTGACCAACAATATCATCTTTAAAAAGAGCATTGAATTTTTTGCTCATTACGGTCTTCGTAGCAACTTGGACAACTGTTAATGTCTTGCGAGCCAAAAAGTCAACTGCCACATCACCATCACGTTGTAACCGCATTCCCGTCTTAGTTTTTTCAACATTATATGTCGCAGCAATTCGAATAGGTTCCGTAATCAATCGTTTGCCGTCAAGAAACTGTTGTCCCTGAATAGCGATTACAATTTGGTTATTGCGAAATTCGACGCTAATCGGCTGTGTATTAGAAAAGGTTATTGCCCAACTCTTTTTACCCGGTCCGATTTTCAATTCATCTGGAATTTCTGCTCCAAATCGAGTCATATGTTCAACCAATTTCTCATCGGTCAACTCTACACCACCAAGTACAACTTCGGTGAAGTTACGCACAAACGACTCGTGTAGCCTCAACGAGACATCTGTATTCTTATTCAGCGTTGGTGGTTCTGAGAACGCAGCAAGCTGATAACGACCGATCTGTAACAGTTGCAAATTGACAGATTCTTTAGTCGACGATGTAGTGAACTGTTCGGGAAATCCACCTCGCCGTAACAACGGATCACGTACTTTGGTTTTGTATCCGTCGATTACATCACTTAGCATTTCTAATACATTCGTATCCATTTCCTTGGTTACAGAATCCACAGACAACTGAGAAGCTGCTTCTTCGTTATCCGACCGGCCTTTAATGAACTTCGTTTTGGCAATGGACTCATAGGTCGAGGAAGGGGCTTCAATACTGTCTAATTCGAGCTTGGTGGTTGCTTTTGCTATTGCGGGAGAATCCGCAAATCCGTTCTTATCAAACGATATTCTTTTTTCTGCATGAACTGTCGTTGTCCCATTCGTTTTTACAGTCACACCTGATTTTTCTGCTACATTCTTACTTAAAATCGTACCGTCCATCATCACATTAATCGTCGCCCGCTGACTGTTCTCCGCTAACGCAAATGAGACTTGCCCCTTCATCGTTGCCACTCCCTTGACAGGCACTCCCTTGACGACCTGTTCAACATCCTGAGTCTGATCTACGATTCGTTTTTCACCCGAAGATATTAGATGCTGAGATATGTGTACGAGAATATTAGGTTGGTAAAAATAGTAACGAACTTCATTGCGCAGATCTGATGCCTGCTCCGCTCGTTCGAGCCAGCCAATAGTTCGCCCAATTTTCCACGCATTCTCGTTGCTGGGCGTTTTTAAATAGCTTGTCAAGCTTTCGGCTAATCGAGCAATTTGAACTTCAAACATCTGCTCGCTCTTGGCGTTCTTGGTAAAGTAAATTGCATTCATATATGCCCGCAATGTCACGCGTAGCTGAATAAACTCCGACTGCTCTAGTCCTTCAACATCCGGCCCAAAGAATCCCTTTAACGAACGATCCAATATCGCCAAACTAGGATCAGTCTTGGCCAATTCGGTTAACAAACCGTCCCAATGGATTTGGGAATTCCAATCAAACTCTCCGCCCTTGGTATCTAAATAGGAAGTTAGTTTTTCAACTGCTGCATCAAGTGCCTGTCGACGAGTGGAGACCTGTTGCGATGTTAACGCAACATATTTAGGTGGATTCGATTTTAGCTTCGTCAGTATCTGCTGCAAATTCAATGAAGGCAGCGCCTCAACCCAACTCTCCAACCCTTGCCGTGTTTGCTCTGCCAATAACCGATATTTTTTTGTCAGTTCTGGCAAGGCACTTATATAATGGTCGCGAATGGCAACGACTTCTGCTTTCCGAGCGGCCTTACCTTTATTTAAAACAGCACTGAGCTGATCGTAATTCAGCGCAGATTTTAATTCATCTCTCGAACGGTCCTTCTTTTGCCCGTCAATTAACCGCTGCGAAGTTGATTCTGTTTTCTTAATGGCGTCAGCAAGGTCATCCCCTGCGGCACTTTGTGGCCCGACAAGCCCCGCTAGTAACAGCAACAAACCGTACGCTACTTTCTCGGATACTCTACGCGTCATTCTCATACTCCCAAAATCCTTTTTACCTGATCACATAAAAGATCGATCATCTCGTGTTCATTACATCCAACACATTAAAATCTCAACATGTAAGCGCTCGTTGGGCGCAAATCTGTTGTCTACAAATAATTCAACATCAAACAGCACAGTATTCTTTCCCAGATTACCAATTCCCGCAAGTTCAACTTAGCGATCAAATCCCCCTGAACTAACTGTTTTCCGTGTTTTATTGCATAATAAACCAAATTCGACTAAAACTCGTCTTACCTCCAAATACACTTTTCACGAATAATGCAATTGGTGTTTTTCTTTATTTGTTTCTCTCCTCACCAACACATCACAATGTGCCAAGCAATTTCTTTCAACACTAAAAATATACGTATGCGGTTACAGTTGAATAACATCTGCTGTTGGGCATTCGTCGCTTGCCTTGTTGCGTTTGCTGGATGCTCACAGTGGCGTTTTCCAAAAATTGATCCCAGCGGTGCTCGATTATTCCAACCGGACCAATCTACCACGATTGCACATCCCTTCCGCGATACCGAACAAGTAGGAAGCTTTCCCAATCCATTCCCGAAGCCCGCTTTTGAAAAACCTGCGCCACCAGCATCATTTGCCGATTCTGGAAATAGGCTCAACTCGCAACAGGCGCAATCAGCGACGGAAAATCAAACACGTCCTGGCAGCCTGTGGATATCGTCAAAAATAATAGCCGCACCCGTGGGCAGCGCCGTTGTCCTTAAAGCAGGTCTGCGAGGTCGGGAAGGCAAGTTACGGACCGGACGAAAGTTGGAATGGACGATTGCACCAAAACCCGAAGGTAGTCAGGCAAAATTTGAAGCTGCCGGCGGTGGTAACCCGAATGGCTTTCGTTGGTTATTCCCAAAATACGGTAACCAAGTAACCGATACCTACGCCCATACTATCTCATCGGAACGCGCTGAACTTGTCCACAATGACACTACAACCATCATGGATGATGTCACCGTATCACGTGGGGAAAGCTGGATCACAATAAGTGCTGAACAGGTCGGTACCACAAAAATCCTGGTTGGAGCTTCAACCGAAACAGAATGGGATAAACAATATAGAGACATCCACGTGCATTGGATCGATGTCCAATGGAAATTCCCTGCATCGCTTTCAATTCCCAATGGTACACAACCACTGCTGACAACATCGGTGATGCGAAAATCTGACAACACACCACTGCCAGATTACATCGTACGATATCGCATCATCGGTAACCGCCAAGCCACGCTATCCACAGCACAAAACAATGAACAGCTAGATTCCATCGACGTCCCCAGCGATCAGCTTGGCCAAGCGACTGTTCGCGTCACGTCTAACCAAACTCAAGCAGGTAGCGTACAAGTTCTCATGGAAATCATCCGACCAGCAAATGCTGCGCAACAAACCCCAGATATGGTAATCGGCGGTTCTTCCGCACACGTTACGTGGAACGCTCCCGCTCTGAAAATCTCAGCCACAGGACCAACGACTACTGAAATTGGAAAACCGATCCGATTACAAGTTTCCGTTACTAACCCCGGAAATCAAACAGCTACCAACGTAACAATGACTCAAACCTTACCATTTGCTGTCAACGTAGAATCTAGTAACCCTATTGCGAACATCATTGGCCGCCAAGCTACCTGGAAACTAGGAGACATCACCCCCCGCACACAAAAAAAAATTACGGTCGAATATCAGGCTAATGAAGTTGGTGCGATTGACCAAGTTCTAGCAGTGACCTGCCAAGAAGGGCTCGAGGCATCAACACAAACGGTCACCAAAATAATTCAATCTCTATTAGAGATTCAAATAACAGGCCCCAAAACTGCCAGCCTCAACGAGATCGTTGAATATCAAATATTGATGCACAATCGATCGAACCGAGCCATTGAGCGCGTCCAACTCGTACAAACACTTGGCCCCGGATTTATTCATGTCTCACGAACCAACCCCCAGGGTAACCCAACCGTACGTAAGGTCGGTTTTCAAGCGACTAATATCCAACCAGGTCAAACGATGGTTAAGAAACTATCTCTACAAATCACGCAATCCGGTAGGCTATGTCATCAACTGCGGGCCACACTCGCAACCGGCCTCATCATCAATAAGGAAACTTGTGTGCAGGTAGCCCCTAACACCGGCACATCGAACGATTCGCCCAAAGCGGCAAAAGACAGCCTCGTAGTCGCCATGAAAGGTCCTCTACAGTTCACCGACAACTCGACGAACACACATCGTTTCCGTATCACAAACCAATCCAACAGCCCCATCACCAATATCACTATCAACGTTTTATTACCTGCATCTATGGAATCTCAGTTGGCAAGCGAAGGGCACAGTCGTCAGGACCAGTCGATTATTTTGGATGTCTCCACTCTGGCTCCCGCTCAATCCCGCACCCTAGTAATTCAGAGCTTAGCAACGCAAGAAAGCGATAACGAGACAATTCAATTACGCGTTATAGGAGACGGAATTGAAGCGGTCAAAAAGAAAATTGCAATTCAAATCACAGCGGCACAGGAAACCAATCCACTTGATCTCTCACCCGACGATATCGAACCTTCCGATGAAAATCCACAGCGCGACCCTCCTCCTAATCTCGATAACCTCGATCAACCCGTCATTCCGGCAGAGCCGGCAGTAGCGCCACCAGAACTGCAACTGAAATTAGCGGTTCTTAATGAGCCCATTGAAAACGGCAGCCCAAACACCTTCTTTCTGTACTTACAGAACACCGGTAAATCAGACGCATCCAATATCGAAATCAAGGTTTCCGCACCCACCGGAATGATTATTACTGCGATTGAGCACTCGACCGCGACAGCACAACAACTCGACGAATCCATTGCCAAAGATCAACTCAGTGCTACATTACCCGTTATCAAATCGCTGAAATCTAACCAAAAAGTCATTCCCTACAAGATACATATTAAAACAGTGGCGACTGGAGTCCATAAACTCAACGTGGCCGTTTCCGCAACAGGACTTGTTGCGCCGATTACAGCAAGTGACACCACGCGAATCCTCGCACCTAATTAGCTCATACTAACTACGCATCCATATTCTGATTGCAGGAAGACGTGTTATAACATGCCGTGTTGTGTCATTCTTCATCATGAAACACCAGTCAACGCTACCGTAGACTCTCACTTGGATTTCATGCTCCAAGCCAACGATGCGTTACTCACATGGCGGTGGCGTGAAATCCCGCAGGGCCACCAAGTGTTCGTCGCCTCACGCCTTGCCAATCACCGCGTTGAATACTTGACATTAGAAGGCAAGCTTTCTGGTAACCGTGGGATCGTCACACGCATCGACCACGGAACCTTTGAGCCACCCATTGAAAACGCTCAGCAGCAGTTTTCGATTCAATTACAAACCACCAAACTTCAAGGTGAACTTGTGGCCCAGACGCTTGCAGACGAACAATGGGAATTTCGTTTTATTCCCGAAAACCCATAAAACAATCTGTCGAGACCTTAATGGATTTTTCATATTCCGTCGCCAATTGTTATCGTGGAAACCATCGGTTTTTGTTAATGGGTCAAATGGTGAGAGGAGTTCCTCATTTCAACCATAAGTCCCCACTAATCCAGTTCTACGGTAACTTCGACAACATCATCGTCAATAGATAGTTCCCTGACTGATAGGTTCTTTTGCTTGTTCTTAATTCGTACCTGACTCGGTATCGTCACGACAGCTACCTCACGATTGGTTCCCGGCTTCCATCGAAAATCAACGCCCTGGCGAGCCATGGCCGATTCAATTTCATCAAACGCTCGCTTCATACGGACTGGCAAACTACCCGCGTGGACACTCACAATGCGAATCTCGACCGTATTCAGATCATCTCCTAGTGCAATCTGCACAACGATCGAAATCACCACGGTAAACCGCGGACGTTCAATCGTAAAATACAACGTCTGTTGTGGTTTACCCAACTCGATTCGCGGCTGTTTAATGCCCTCAGGTAAAGCCCTGCTCGATTGAGGTCCTAATTCCATAGCCAACCAGGCATTGATTTGCTGCTCACTCACCTCAAAAACTAGTTTATCGCGATTCCAAATATCATCTTTGATATTATCAACGGTTTCTTGCAGCGCTACTAAATGTGGTTGATGCACTTCATTTTCAACAACCAAAGCGGTTTGGTAATTCAGAGGTACGGTCTGCAATAACCAGAGAATGAATAAGCACGCCAACAATATCAACACGGATACTGCAAGCACTATATGTAAGATCCGCCTCCATCGTTTTTTGATACGTAGCATGACTTACCATAAAACCCTTTAAACTGTGAGACGAGAATTGCCTACGCGTTTGCAAATTGTATCAACGCGTATTTCTTTTTCCCACGGCGTAAGACGATCACAGATTCACTCGCTAAATCACTCGCGGTTAACACATAATCCAATGAATCGATACGGCTATTGTTCACATAGCCACCGCCCTGTTCAATTGCTCGCCGCGCATCACTCCGACTCGTGCACAACCCAGATTCAACTAAGGCATCAATCATTGTAAATTCATTGCTACTTAACCGATCTCGACTAGCGGATACGCTGGGCACGTCGGCAAAAATATCTAACAATTGAGTGTCATCTAAATCATGGATTTCTGAGCCAAAGAATATCTCCGTAGCCTGTAAAGCTGCCGCATATCCCTCTGCGCCATGAACATTACGAGTCACTTGTTCTGCTAGACACTTCTGGCTCGATCGCAAATGTGGCTCTTCTTGACGAGATGCATCGAGCTCTCGAATCTCCGCCATTTCCAACTCTGTCAAAAAACGCAAACACTTGCCTGCATCATCATCGGCAATGTTAACCCAGTATTGGTAAAACTTATATGGGCTTGTCCGTTTGGCATCGAGCCAAATCGTACCCGATTCTGTTTTTCCCATTTTTGTGCCGTCAGATCGAGTCAACAATGGGCAGGTCATGCCTTTAAGAGCAAGTCCATGCATGCGCCGACCAAGATCAATTCCAGCCGTGATATTTCCCCATTGATCGCTGCCCCCTACTTGCAATTCACAGCCATAAGCTTGGTGCAAGTACACAAAGTCGTAAGCTTGCAATAACATATAACTGAACTCGGTAAAGCTCAAACCACTCTCACAATCGAGCCGGCTTTTAACGGAATCTTTGCCAAGCATCACATTGACTGGAAAGTTCTTCCCGATATCACGCAAAAATTCCAAAAATGTGAATGACTGCATCCAATCCAAATTGTTCGCGAGAATTGCATCGCCACCAGACTCTTCAAAATTCAGGAAGCTCTCCATTTGGCTCTTGATTGCCGCAGTGTTAGCTGACAATTGATCGACCGTTAGTAGATTGCGCTCCTGGCTTTTACCACTAGGGTCCCCAATCATCCCTGTGGCACCGCCGATTAATGCAATCGGTCGATGTCCCGCTTGTTGAAAACGACGCAATGTCATCATTTGCATCAAATGCCCAATATGCATACTGTCCGCAGTGGGATCAAAGCCGATATACAACGTCCGCGGTTTTTCCTGAAGCCACGGCTCAAGTTCATCGGTTGTTTGATGGATTAAGCCTCGTTCCGAGAAGTCAGCCAGCCCCATATTCATAGTATCGGTATCATTCATAGCAGTCACATCATTCGTGTCTTCAAAACAATTGTTTATTATGTTTTGATTATGTCAAATCGCGACGTTTGTGGATACGACGTATTCTAAAAGTTCACCGGCTATTAGTAAAAAACACCAGCTTTTAACCGTTAGGTGAAATAGCTATCGCCACATATCATCAAGTGGATTGGTAGGTGTGTCTAACTTTGGTTTCGGTAAAGCGCGCATCGCCATTTCAACAAAGCGCATGTCACTCTGGGTCGTAATTTTTCGGTTCAGTGGAGAACTTTTTACAATTTGAATATCGTAGCCTGCCCACTCAAGTAATTGAGCTTCATCTGTTGCGTTAGCGTAGTTTTTAACGTTGGCATACGCCGATTCTAAAAACTCACGCTTGCAAACTTGAGGCGTTTGAGCTTCCCATAACCCTTCGCGTTGGACAGTTTCCTGAACCTTGCCATCCACCACTCGCTTGACCGTAGAAACGATCGGCGTCGCCAGGATTGCCGCACCACCGCGTTGCGCCTCCATAAATAACTCGTCAATCCAAATCTCTGAGATACAAGGACGGGCAGCATCATGTACTGCTATCAACTCAACTCCGGCTTGAACTTTCGCGAGCCCTTTTTGGACGGAAGCGGATCGAGTTGTTCCACCGATGGTCACATCCACGCCTAATATTGCAGTTTCAGCGCCAAACCGAATACTAAATTCCTCTCGGTCTTCTTCAGCAATAACTAGAATCACTTGTTTTACATCACTGCGATTGATAAACCGATCCACACAATGTAACCACACCGCACGATTCTTTAGCGGTGCAAACGGTTTCTTATAATGCTCATCACGAAAGCGACTGCTCTTGCCCGCAGCCACAATTATGACAGCGACATATCCTGAGTGCCCCGTCAGTCCTGTGGATTCCTGTTGTTCCATCTAATTCCACCTCAATCAGTTCTTTTATACATCGCTTGTAATGTTGAATCAAATTTTGCGGCAATCTGAGAGCGTCGTAATGTCCCTTTAGGAGTCAGCATATCATTTTCCGACGTCCAAGGTGACTGTACTAATGCCACTTTTCGAATTTGCTCGTGGGGAGCAAATTCGCGTAGTTGCTGCTCAACAACTTTATAAAACCACTGCTCAACGTTGGGGCTATTCACCCATACAGTAGGATCTCCCGACAAGTCTAATCGATTTACAAATTGTTCCCAATTTGGATGGACCAATGCCACTAAATAGTCATAGCCGTGCCCATATACCATCACTTGTTCTATAGCTGCATGCTCTTGTAATTCCAATTCCAGCAACTCTGGCCAAATATTCTCTCCGATGGTTGTTACGATCATCTCGTCGAGGCGTCCGGTAACAAACAAAAATCCATCATCGTCAATTCGACCTAAATCCCCTGTTTTTAACCAATCATCTTCGAATGTACCTGACGTTAAAGCAGTATCTCGAAAATATCCTGCAAAAACATGCGGACCCCTAATTTGAATCTCGCCTACTTCACTGATCCGCACATCCGTCTCATTCAATGGTTTCCCAACAGACCCCATTCGTTGTGTGGTGCTGCTATTTAACGTTGCCACTGGTGAGGTTTCCGTCAAGCCATATCCTTCAAGCATTGTGATACCACGTTCCTGAAAAAAATGAAACGTTACATCGTCCAATGCCGCCCCACCAGAATTTACTTGATTTAGCCGTCCACCCCACACACTCGAGTTTACATTGCCCGCTAAATCTGCTGCCTCACGCAACCGCCGAAAGTACAACGGCACTCCATTGATATGAGTCGGCTGAATGTGTGTTAAGTCCGAGATTGTGTTTTTCTTATTGGAGGCAAGTGTTAAGCGATGCCCCCCAACAATCCACGTATACAAGTCACATGTGCGAGCAAATGCATGGAACAACGGTAAAAAGCAATATTGATGATCCGCTTGATCAAACCCATATCGATGCAACGTCTGCTCGGCATCAAAGGCCAAATTGCCGGCACTCAACATGACACCTTTTGGCGACCCCGTGGTTCCAGAGGTATAGATAATTGTAGCGATTCGATCGGCATCACACTCAGACGGCAATTCCTGCTGTGCATCTATCTTAACCAAGCTAATGATTTCGTCCCACGATCCCAACACGGTACAGTGGGCATTGTTATGCGTACTGGGCGGTTGGTCAAACATGGTCAAGACATCCAGTGCAACTGGCACTGTGTCCAGACGTTCATAATTATCGACGATCAATAAACTCATACCAGAATGTTGGATTTGTGATTGCAGTTGTTGTGCATTCAATTGCGTACTCAGGGGAACACTCACCGCTCGCAGGTAATGGCACGCCAGGTCTGCGATGATCCATTGCCAACAATTTTCTGCACTAATCCCCACTCGATTGCCATCACAGACGCCGAGGTTTTGTAGTCCATTCGCCATTTTTGATACCTGTTGCCACAATTCCTCCCAAGTGAACCACGTCCAACTTTCATGCTGAAAAACCTGCAATGCTAGGCAATCGCCACGTTGTTTTACGTGTTCTAACAGTTTCTTGATTAGCAACATAAATAGAAAAGCCCTAAAAACCTAACCCGTCAATCCAATGCCCATCTATAATGACGTGCAACCCATTTAACCCGAGTATTTTTTATGGTTCATACAAGCATAAATATAAGTTACAAACCGAAGTCGATGAAGCGTTTACCTGCATACTTTTTATTGTTTGTAGTGTTCGCTGTCGTCAGCACGCTAGCATGGAAAATCACGCCCAATTCGTTGTGCGCTTTTGAGAATAAAGCGGCGGACGTCGACAAAGTGCACCTGGTCATCGAGTATGAAAATGGATTCGAGAAACACTACACGCAAATCAAATATCGCAGCGGGATGACTGTATTGCAAATGATGCAACAAATGCAAAAACATCCACGAGCCACATCATTTAAAGTACGGGGATCCGGAGCGCTAACGTTTCTTTTTGAATTAGATTCTGTTGCCAATCAGGGAGCGACAAATAACTGGATCTATTATGTGAATGCAAAGCGAGCGAGCGAGGGTATAGGCACGAAAACTCTCCGCGCTAAAGACATCGTCCGCTGGAAATTCGAACCGTACGAATAGAAAATCGTTAATTGGATTTGGCTTCGCTGGGAGTCAAAACTCCCGCCAGCAGGCTCTTGCGGTGAGACATCCAATGCAATGCGACTGCATAGCTTCCTAGAAAAACGAAGGAAAAAACCAGATCCCCCATCAGGGTATGACGAAAGAAAGGTATCGCTTGACTATAACACAGCATGAGTCCACTCATGCTGTTTGGATACATCGACCCGCACCACCACACGGTGAAATTCGTAACGACAAAAAACGCTAGCGAACAGAGAAGGCCGCTCGCTCCAATCGCCAAACCGGATTTGACGACTTTCTGAGATGTCTGCAACTGCGATTTCAACCATGGCCCTGCTACGGCTGGCAGCATCAAGCAAATGTAGACACTCATCATGATAAAAAAATCGTAACCCCCAAATTTAAGATCACTGATCACCATTATCGACAGGGGCACAGCAATGGCGACTAACCGCTTACTAAACAAACAACCGCTCAAAAGAGCCAAGGCAGCAACGGGGGAAACGTTTGGATAATCTCGTAGCCACAATCGCAAGACAACACCACAGATGACCAACAAACAAAACAGGGACGCATCACGGTAAGTCAATTTGTTGGTCATAGTTATCGATATCAATTGATTATTTGTAAACTTTGAGGAATTTTAGGACCCAGGCAGCGCGCCCGGGACACCTGCCGCTGGAGCATCCGCGGTTACTGTTTCTGGGGTCGTTTCAACGGGAGGCACAAAGCTCTCTAACTTGCGAATTTCCGTAGCAATACTCTCCAACAGTGCATCTCGATTGGGTTCGGCCACAGGTTTTCCCGCATCATCCGGCTCTGGGATACTTAAGGTCTCAATCAATGCCTTCATGGCCTCGTCAATACGGTCTAAAGCTTCTTGTCCAGTAGCATCTTGAACAACTGCGGCGTACATCCCGATAGAGGGAGGTGAGTTTGGCCGTAGCTGTTTTTCACCAATAGCTTCATAAACATGGAATAGCTGATAAACCAAAATTCGTCTCGTGTAATCAACTTGTCTTTTTTCCTTCGGCTTTAACATCGATTTAACATCGGTGGAGCCGCCCATCGCTCCGCCCATGCCGCCCATCGCTCCGCCCATGCCGCCCATCGCTCCGCCCATGCTGCCCATATCACCATCACCCATGCCGCCCATCGCTCCGCCCATGCCACCCATCGCTCCGCCCATGCCACCCATATCACCTTCGTCATCATTAACGCCGGATGCTTCTTGTAGTGCTGCTAATGTTTTTTCTTGATCAACACGATCTATTTCATTACGGCAAATACGAACGATCAAAGTACCTAATGCATTTGAGGTTGATTCAACAGGAACTTGAGTCGACGGACTATAGTTGAAATACTTCAAGGCTCTAGCTGCTGTTAGCCTTAACGACATTGCTGATTTTTCATCTTGCATAATACTTATAATCTTCGGCAGAATTTTTTGGTCGTCTTGGCCAATCATCGCCAAGACATCAATCGCACGGCGTTGCAACCAGACTTGACCTCCGACACTCCGATTGGCAGGGGGAGTCGCTTGATTTAACAGTTTCATGGCTTCGCCGGCAATCGTGACAACATCGCTTCCAGCAATCTGTTGGTTTAGTCGATTCAAACGTACGTGCCGTAACACTCCGATCCAACTTGCAAGCAATACCGCATCGGTTTCCGTACCGGATTTGATTGCGTTTACCATAAACGTCAGGGCTGCGGGTAGCGGTACAGGAACACTACGACCTTCATTGGTAATAACGACTTGGCTATTGAGTTGACCGATGATCAACATTGCATTGTATTTAACAGCCGGATGATAATTCTCTTGTAGAAACGCGGTCATTTGCGGGATTGCAATTTGGTCGACAATGTGACTGTGGATATTATTGTCTGTACAAATCATCGTTAGCTCTTTGATAAATTCTAATCGTTGCAGGTCAATATCTCCCATGCTGCTGGCTTGCGTCATTAAGGCAAAGTGATAATTTTGATACCATCCACGAAGCAGTTGTTCATTGGTAATTGTATTCTCATCCGGTGTACCTATAGCGATTACAAAATTATCACTCAAGGCACTTCCGCCGCGCAATACGTCGTATACTTGCGCTTTCGCAAAACTCACATTGCGTCGTATATTTGACTGCAAGCGTTTGTCAGCCAAAACTGCTTCAGTATTAGCGTCAAAGATTGTAGCCACATCAATTTGTTTGAAAACCGTTGGAGCTGGAGTTGGAGCTGGAGCTGGTTGTTGAGCAACGAGGCTAATAGTAAAGAGCATCGCCATCGTCAAAGTTGTCAAACGTCCAACGGTACCTAGAATTCTGTTCAATAAAAAACTTCGAAACAGCACGACTGTCCCCTTTGTTTTATGAGCTGTTTAAATCAAATATGCTTGCATGATACAAGCATCACTCGTTCTCGCTTCTCTTATCTTTTTCGACTCAAATAGGCGCCAATCAGGACTTGAAATCTATCCTACGCACTTTTCTTTCACATTACACTGCAAAACATCCATAAATGGCGAGAATCCTTATCGACTTTTCACTATTACGCCTCAATTCGGCAATAAAATCATTTCTAAACCTATTGTAACTATATCCCTTTGCCACTTGTTTTTCCATATTGAAAACCGGCATGACGTAAAGTTACCCCACCCGAGGAACCGAGCGTCAGTGAGACTACATTACCGTGTTTTGCTGCGCCCGTTGTAAAAATTCAGCCCGCTGCTTAGCATCTGACATCATGGCCTCATTCGCAATTGGTAACTCTGGCCACATCGCCATTAATACATCGCAAAATCTGCCATTTGTTTTACCAACCACGGATTGCCCCCATGCTCCCATCAGCGGAACGTCACCAATCCCACAACTTGGAGACCGCGCCTTAAATACATAACCTGCGATATCCGCAGCTTGTAATTGCAACACTCGCTGCCGCGCAAAATCGTTCATTGGATCGGTCCAGTCTTGGCGAGATTCAACCCCCAGCAACTTGATACCATCACACGATTCTTCAATCTGAATAGCCTCACGAGGAATAGACATACCAATTTCAACCTCGGGGCAAACCGCCACCCACACCACATCCCCACAATCAGCTAACCAACTCTGACGTTTACTTTCACCGTCGTACCGCACGCGCTCACCAAGCAAACAAGAAGAAATGGCTATCTGAACTGGCTCTGTCATCGATTTTCTCAACTTGCAATACAACGTTCGCTATAAATACCTAGAACAGTCTACAACAACATCAATAATATTTTGCCGCAAGTCGTATCCTACCATACGTTTAGTCTTCCGTTATCTGCGCTAGTTGAATCATCTAACCAACTGTGCCAAGATAACTAGTTCTGTCATCATCGCCCCCGTAAACTATTCCCATGACACCTACCCGCTCTGCACTTGTTACAATCATTATTTCACTGCTCTATGCTGTCATCCGCTACAACATCGCCGGAGACGTCCCCTGGAGCCAGTTCCCCATCTTCATTGTCAATAAAGCAACAGCCAGTAGCGGAGTCATCCTACTCGGTCTTGCAGGACTCAATAACTCTGTAAAAAAACGCCATCGACTCGGCCTGTTTGCATCCGCTTGCCTCGGCTTACATTGCTTGTTGTCCTTAATGCTGCTGTCGCCATCCAATTTTGATGGTAAGTTTTTTCAAGCCGCTGACAATACATTTACCGGCATCGGGGGTTTCGCTTTGTTGTGCGGAGCATTAGGCATGCTCGGACAAGCTGTCCTCTGGCGCCGCTCGATAAACACAACACCGAATTCCAGCCCCAGTCTAATCAGTGGTCTTGGCCGAATCTTATTGTTGCTCGCCGCAGCGCATGTCTCATTGATCGGATTTCGCACTTGGACCCAATGGTCACAGTGGCCTGGATATCTACCACCGATCACTTTAATCATTTTCACAATTGCAATTGGCTTGGCAGTGGCCATTCATTGCAAAAAACGTTCCACTCGGTCACAAGGGCACTAGGATATGCCGAATCGCTCACAACAATATGACGCGATTGTAATCGGCGCTGGAGCCGCTGGGCTGATGACCGCTATCAGCGCAGCGGCACAGAACCGTAACGTGTTGCTGCTGGAAAAAAACTCAAAACCCGGCGCTAAGATCCTCATGTCCGGAGGCACTCGCTGCAACATAACCCAAAACACCGATATCCAGGGAATCATCTCAGCCTACGGAAAACCTGGGCGTTTCTTGCATTCAGCGTTAGCAGCACTGGGACCTGAGCAACTCATCAACTTTTTCAACGAGCGTGGAGTCCCCACAAAATGTGAACCTTCAGGTAAAGTCTTCCCGCAATCGGATCGAGCACAGGATGTCTTACACGCACTACTCAACAGCCTCGACCAGACTCGAATTGATTTGAAATTGAAACATGCCGTAACGAGCATTAAAGTGGACTCTGCCGGATTCAGTATCACAACTAACAACGGAACTTCTACCGCCCCGCAAGTAGTTATCACCAGCGGCGGCAAATCCTTTCCCGGATGTGGCACAACCGGTGATGGATATCCGTGGTCAACACATTTCGGTCATCGAATTGTTCCAACGCGACCAGCATTAGTACCACTAGTAACCTCAACCGACGCTTGGCCCACTCAACTGCAAGGTATTACCTTGCCCGATATTGAATTAATCGTCCGTAATACCGCTGGTAAACAACTAGGCTCACAACGAGGTTCAACTCTGTTTACCCACTTTGGTATCTCCGGACCGACAGCGATGAATCTCAGTGGCATTTTCACTGCGGTCACTAATTCCGAAAAACTCCAACTAGAAATTAACTTCCTCCCCAAACTATCATTAGTTCAAAAAAAACAACAACTCGCAACGCTGTTTCGGCAGACACCCAAGAAACAAGCGCTCACTGTTATGTGCCAACTTCTACCCCAACGAGTTGCTGAAGTGCTGCTTGATCATTCCAACATCACAAAGACCCAAAAATCGGGAGAAGTATCAAAGCGACAAACATTAACAATAGCCAATTCTCTACATCAGCTATCAGTCATCATTGAGCGGACGCTCGGATACAAGAAAGCGGAAGTTACTGCTGGCGGCGTTGCCCTCGACGAAGTCAATTCGTCAACCATGCAAAGCAAGCTTCAGCCCGGCCTGTTTTTCGCCGGTGAGATTCTCGATCTTGATGGACCCATCGGCGGTTATAATTTCCAAGCTGCCTTTAGTACAGGTTACCTAGCGGGACTAAACATTTAGCGTTCCAAGAATCTGCAACTAAGCTAACCCTATTGTTGATACTGTAAGCTAACAATCTCGGGGAAGGTCTTGAGCTAAACCCTCTCTATTCGATAGCATAGCAACAAATACTTTACACGAATTATCATCACACCATTACTCTTCCGAGCTGCGACGTGCCTCAGAAAAAATCTACTCTCCTAATCGCTGGTTTTGCCGTCGTCCATTGCTGTTTATTTGCATGGTTTAGTAGCTATACAGCTGAAGATGCCTTCATCGTTTATCGATACAGCGAAAACCTCATGCATGGTAACGGCCTTGTCTTTAACTCAGGTGAATTCGTCTCCGCTCTTACCTCGCCACTGCATGCTTTGATAGTCAGCGTGCTGTATGGTATTACCAATTCATCCCTGTGGGCAAACCGGCTGTTTGCTCTTGTCTTGCATTTTTCAGCCACTTGCTACGCACTGCAAACCGTTAAAGACCTACAAGGAAAGATTCTATTCGGTTTAATCGTTTGGTGTTCACCATTTGTTATTTTTTGGACCGCCGGTGGATTAGAAACCATCTACCTGTCAAGTTTCATCACGATTGCGTTTGCCGCGGCTGTCAAATGCCTTAAACATCATTCAACCAAACACCAGTGGATTTTCTCGATCTGCCTCGGCCTCGCCTTTCTGACACGTTATGACAGCTGTTTAGTGACGTTACCCATCTGGTTTCACGTGACGTTTAAACAATATCTGTATTTCCCCAAACAATTCAGACACTCACTGGCAACATTGCTGCTACCAGGACTATTTATTGCCTGTAGTTGGCTCGTATTCAGTTTTAACTATTATCACGACGTCTTCCCCACCTCTGTCTACCACAAACCTCTGCAGTGGGACACGCAAAGAGGGGCAGTTGGTTATATGATTCAATTTGGTCTGTTTTGTGGCGTCCTGCCTATACTCGGCTGGTTTGTTGTTGACCAATTCAGTCGAAACAAATCCAAATTACTCTCTACCGCGATTACCACCACTAAACAACACCTCGGTGTATTTATCGGATTATCTATTTTCGGATGCTATGCCAGTGTGACCTGCTTAGCACATATGATGTTCAGCAACCGGATGCTCCTACCCTACCTACCTGCAACTGCTTTGCTGCTCATCGACTTCTTAATGCGTATTAACCACACCAGCACAACTGTTTGGCGCGGCGGAAGATTTGGCAGCAAGAGTTGGCCAATTGTTGTTGTGCTAGCAATCGCTGTTCAAACAACTCTATTTTATTACATCGATCAAGTTTCTATTAACCCCGGGCGTTACGGTGAATACACAAATCTCTCACGACAATCCTACATAACCTTCATGCAAACACTCGATGACCAAGCCGCTACAATTTCCCAGCATTGGCGTAACTCTGAAAAATCAGGGCAACCGCAGATTCATGTCTATGCCGCTGGTATATTGCCCTACAAATTACCGCAAGCCAAAATTGTTGACTGGGGATTAGTGTCTTACCGCAAAAACGTACACGTTGATATGGTGCAAACCGGATTGCTCTATAGTTCTGATTACATAATCACGCTTTCGCCCAGACATCACCGTTTACGTTATCAATTACAGCAAGAACCCGATGCATTAATTGTCGTCGACGAAACCACGATCAACTTTGATGGAAAATCCGAGACACTAAGCGTGTACTTTAATCCAACACCGATAGCGTATCGATTACCCAACTACGTCGACGGGGAAGCGCGTGATCGTATTCCGCCAAAAATCAATGAACAAGACAATGCCAACCACTGATCCACATGCAACGTCGGAAGAAAAACCACCGATGTATCAATCCCGCTGGTTGATCATTTGTGGTGTTTTCGCTGCCGTGACAGTAATCTTTGGTTTCATGATGCATTTTCAATTCTTCCACGACGATGCCTATATCACACTGCGGTATGCGCAGCATTGGTTACGTGGCGACGGGATTGTTTTTAACACAGCAGAACGTGTCGAAGGTTACACTAGTTTTCTTCATCTGGCCCTAATCAGCGGTACCGCAAAACTTGTCGGCGGAGTCGATAATCTACCTCGTATCACTCAGGGAATAGGAATCATTGCCTTCGGTGGCATCTGTGCAATCATCGCATTTGTATTCAAACCATCAAACAACCAGTTGAACTACTCACCGCGAGCCATGTTATTGTTACTCGTGCCAACAAACCTCGCGTTAATTGCGTGGTCCCTGGGTGGACTCGAAACGACCCTCTATACGTCGCTGTTGATGTTGTTGACCTACCAATTCAGCAACACACCGGATTCCTCACGTCTCACAACCAAGAAAATCATCGGCTTGGGGATTCTCTTGGCAATTATCACCATGACGCGACCCGAAGCAATGCTATTTGTAGGTATCACTGGTTTGTTCTTGCTGCTGCCACATGGATTCAAGTTAGCACCGCGCTGGAAACCTTTATTCATTTTGGCTCTTAGTTTTCTAGCAGTTTGGTTACCTTACTTCCTCTGGCGTTGGAACTATTACGGCGACCCGTTTCCCAACACCTATTACGTCAAAATGGACACGAATTTAATAACGCGATTGCGCAATGGTTTCCATTACTTGCATACTTATTCGAGAATTGCACCGTTTATATTGCCGCTAGGAATCGGGGCGGGATTACTAGCGCTAATCCGGATTCGAGCCAAGAATCATTCTCAGCATCAACAGACCCAGTCGCTTTTCTATATGCTAGCCGTTGCTAGCGTGGGAACACTGTACGTCTGCTATACCGGTGGCGACCATATGCCAGCATATCGATTTTTGGTACCTTTAGTCCCAATCTACGGCTGGCTACTCGCCCAGTCATTGCCGATTGTCATTCCCTCACTTGTTAATCGTCACGCCGGGCTTCTGTATATTTGTTGTATGGGTTTGATTTGTATGCAATCCATATGGAGCAATCAGAAAATGCGAGATGCCCAACACCTCGACCCTGCTGCTAGCGTTGGACGCGACGTTGGCATGTGGATTCAGCAAAACCTGCCTGCTCCCAGCACCATCGCATTAAACACCGCGGGGTCAACTCCTTTTTTTGCTCCACAACATCGCTTTATCGATATGCTGGGTCTCAACGATAGACACATAGCACATCGCCAAATAAAGGAGCAACGAACTTGGATGCAACAATTCCCTGGTCATGGCAAAGGAGATGGTCAGTATGTACTTAAACGCCAGCCAGATTACATCATTTTGGGACCTGCGCAAGGTCTACCCGCTAATCCTGAATTCGCGGATGCACAATACGTTGTTTGGTTTCTATCCGACCAAGAATTAGCCGAAACTGACGAGTTCCATAAACACTACCAACTCCGCAAAGCCCAATTCCGTGGAGTTGCTGGATTGCAACGAACGTTAGTATATTATCAGCGCAAAGCAGCCAACAATACTCCGCCGGAAAACTGATCAGCTGTACATGCTACTTCTGCAAGACTGCATCAAAGACTTTAAATGAAACGTCGCCATTCCAGCGATGACCACCTTGAAAGTGATCCAAGTGCAGATTGGCTGATACTCCCGACGCCTTGTACACTCGTTGCAACCTCTGTTTAAACTTCGTATCCCAGCCATTTTTGACAACCAATGCGTCCTCCGAACCCATTTGCCATACACAGGGGCGAGGCGCAATGAGCCCCCCGATTTCACTGTAGTCACCGTATTGCAAAAGCCGAGGGATTATTTGCGCACCACAACTATAACGCTGCGACAACCTTTCCTGCATCAAGTTCAACGCCCCACTGACGGCAGCCACTTTGATGCGCTGGTCGACGGCCGTTACGAGCATCGTCATCCGCCCACCATATGATAATCCGGCACAGCCAATTAATTTTGCTTCTACTTCTGAGCGGCTTTGTAAAAAACTGACGGCCCACCGCAAATCTCGTACGTTTTCAGCAATCGGTAGCTTCCCTAGAGCTAGCAAACGAACAAGTGAAACAGCACACGGATCCGAGCTATACTTTTGAGCATCCACTCGGTCACCAAAAGGAATCATGCATGGCACGGCTACAACATATCCGCGGCGAACAAATTGACGACCATAGTCATAGTTTGCTTTTGCAATAGCTGCCGCAACGCCCGGTAAATCATCGCGCCCAGCAACCGCATGGTGTCCATACGGTCCGTGCCCATGTACAGCTACAACGGCTGGTTTTGGTTTCAAATTTCCATTGCTCGGAATTAATAAATACAGCGGCAATGCTGGAACACCCTCTGCTTTCAGCTTAATTTGATATCGAATATGATCATCAAATCGCTTGCCATTCTCAACAACCGTTTCCCACTGTTTTGGCGGTTCGGTCGGACCTAGCAATTCCTTTAACTTGGTACTAAATTCGGACTGCCACTCTTTCACTTGGTCTTGGGTCTCTCCAGAAAAGACCTGCGACAATTCCACGTTCGACAATTGACGACGAATTGTCTGCTGAATCGTCATCGGTTCCATCGCATCAATCGTTGGAACTATTTCCAACAAGCAAGCACTGAAACACACACCCATTAAAAACCATTTTAAATGACGCATGGTGAGATTCCTTTTGCCGGATTCAATTTATTTTACGTTACATGTACCGACTGCAAATCAGTGCTTCATTTTGAATCCGTTATCTCGCTGTCCAACCGCCATCCACGGTTAGCATACTTCCCGTCATGAAACTCGACGCATCGCTAGCTAAGAATATCGCTGGGCCCTGAATCTCCCGCATTTCGCCCCACCGAGCCAAAGCAACCGCGCCAACAATAAATTTGATCGTTTGCTCGTCATCCTTGATGGGAATATTCATCGGAGTCAAGAATGGTCCTGGGCAAATTGCATTGCAGGTAATACCAAACGGAGCCAACTCTAATCCCAAAGCACGAGTCATCTGAACAACAGCACCTTTGCTGGAGGTATAAGGAGTGCGATCTGACAAACCAACTAACCCTAACGTACTCGCGAGATTGATAATCCGACCACTCGCTGCCTTTTTCATGTGAGGTATCACCGCTCGAGCGAACAACCATACGCCATTGACGTTAATGTCCATTACCTGCTTGAACTCCTCCAACGACAATTCATCAACCGGCCCGCGGATATTAATGCCAGCATTGTTGATTAAAACATCCACTTTGCCAAATTTCTCCACACACGTATCGACGACAGTCTGCACCTGATCTTCCGATGTCACGTCCGCTTGCAAACCAATTGCTTGCACACCATAATCGCGGCTAATTTCGGCTGCTGCTGCTTCGACCTCAGCTTGATTGCGACTAACCAGAACTAAGTTAGCACCAGCGGATGCTAGACCAGCGGCCATCGCCTTACCTAAGCCCTTCGACCCTCCCGTAACAATCACCACTCGATCATGCAATTCAAATTGTTTAATGCCCGGCAATACCATTACGACTCCAAATTGTTGTAAATCAGACTCAACACACTATTCAATGAACTTAATAAAGTTAGTTCACAAAAAAACGCAGCGGCACCGACAAAGGGGCCACTGCGACTTTATTGACAATCGTCATTACTCAGACTTTTTCTCTTCAGCTGCCTTCTTCGCTGCTGCTTCTTCAGCTGCCTTCTTCGCTGCTGCTTCTTCAGCCGCCTTCTTCGCTGCTGCTTCTTCAGCGGCCTTCTTCGCTGCTGCTTCTTCAGCCGCCTTCTTCGCCGCCGCTTCTTCAGCCGCCTTCTTCGCCGCCGCTTCTTCTTCCATTTTACGTTTTGCCTCAGCTGCCGCTTTGACTTTTTCCACTACTAGATCTGGGATGATTTGTAAGTCTGGGCGTTTTTCTTTTAGTTTTGCTACACCATCGATCGTGATCTTGGTTTCCCAAATAAAGACTTTTTTCAAGCCTTTCAATGCGGCAATGTCATCAATTGCAACATCAGTGACTTCCGTGCCATAGATATTCAAATACTCTAAGCCAGATAACGGCGCTAAGTGTTTGATAGCCGCATCGGTTACTTTTGTTTTTTCCAAGTGCAATCGTTGTAAGCCGCTGCAACCTCCTAGATTTGCGACACCTTTGTCATCAACCGCCGTGCCACGCATATTCAAGGCGACGATAAAACCGAGGTCTTTGACTAATGCCAATTGTTCGTTGCCTATCTCTTCGCTAGATAAGTGGAAGGCAACGTTAAGTCGATTGTCATTTTGAGCAACCTCTAAAACCGCCCCACCAGATTCGCGAATTTTCTCAACCGCAGCTTTATCGGCAGCACTGTACTCAACGGTCACTCCTTCTTCGTCTTGTCCAGAAGTACTCGGCACAACCACTAGTGATAAACATACTACACCAGCAATAAACAACATTTTTGAAATAAATCGCATCCGTATAAACTCCTAACTAATCAGCACACCCGGCGTCATCACCAGTTTTAATCTCAACTTCTATCGGCATTCTATCATATTGCAGGACTCAAGTGGAAGCATGCAACAAATATCAAAGACTCCAGCCCTTGCGATACTCCTTGTGCACAAACTGTTGAGCATGCGAGGAATTGGTAACCTTTAATTGTTTGGAATTCCATTGAATCTCTTCGCCTGATTTAAAGGCAACAGATCCCAGCAACACCGACTCGGTCAGCCCACCTGAATAATGAAAATTACAGGTTGTTTCACCACCATCACGAATTGCACCTAGCCACTCCGCATGGTGCCCAATCGAATCATCAATCCATGGCTCCGGACGTTCAGGTTCAACTTCTTGACCTTCATGAAACACCATATGTTTACTGTAGCCAGACAGAATCATCCCCTTAGATCCAATAAACAATTGCCCAGACGACCAGGGTTCAATCAGCGTGCCGCTCTTATCACGTAATGTGTTGATAATTTCTGGTCGACGGCCACTGTCATACCAAGTCATATGTACCGCTGGCTTTTTACCTCGCCGCGGATATTGATAATCCACCACACACCACTCGGGTGTCGTAACTGGATCTGGCGTTGGTCCCGTTGCACGCACGGATACAGGGTTCTGCAGCTCCAATGCCCAATGCACTAGATCCATATAGTGACAACCAAAATCGCCTAATGCACCACGACCGTAATCCCAGAAACTACGCCACTTGAATGGGTGGATATCGGTACTGTAGGGTCGTTGGAGTGCGGGTCCGAGCCACAGATCCCAATTGACGTGGTCTGGCTTGGGTTGAGTATTGAAACTAGCGCCGGTGTAACTCGCAGCGGACCAAACATGTACTCGTTTTACGGGACCGATAACCCCCGATTGAACCAATTCCACAACACGACGATAGTTAAATCCGGCGTGGATTTGAGTCCCCATTTGAGTCACGAGGTTCTTCTCAGCTGCTAAATTTGCAAGTGTACGGGCTTCAAATACAGTGTGCGCTAATGGTTTTTCACAATAGGTATGCTTACCCAAACGTAAGGCAAATGCTGCGGCAGGAGCGTGTGTATGGTCTGGTGTACCAACTAAAACCCCATCGATCTTTTCCGCTTCGCGGTCAAGCATTTCTCGGAAATCAATGTATTTGTTGGCATTAGGATACGGCTGACAACCTTTATCTAATAGATCAGAGTCAATATCAGCTATGGCGATTATATTTTGTGAAGCACAGCCTTTGATATTCGCCCCCGCACGCCCGGTGGCCCCCACTGCGGCGAGATTCAATCGCTCATTCGGGGATGTTGATGGCTGAGCGACAGAAGAATCAGCGAAATATCCAACTCCGACGACAGCACCCAAGACGCCAGTTGTCGACGTTGCCAGAAATTGCCGACGACCACTTTGTTGCGGCGACACATTAGAATTCATCGTTTGAACCGTTTTCATAAATGCTACTTTCTTCACTCAATTAAACTTACATTATTCAAATATCATCAACAATTCGCATCAATGTCCTAGCCAGTTGTAACCTTGTACCCTTTAGTATATGTAATTCCGACACGCGTTGCATCCCTTACTTAACTGATTAAAAACTATTCCGACACTCCTGCTAATTTCCATTACGGCTTGGTAAAATACACCAACAATAAACTCAGCCCATACTATTCCATCACAGAAAGTAACTTCGTGACCATGAGTGACCTGACAAACAAAACAATCATTATTACTGGCAGTACACAGGGAGTCGGTGAAGCATGTGCAATTGATGCTGCTAAGAACGGTGCTGCGGCGATCGTCATCACGGGGCGTAACCAAGAACGCGGGAATGCGGTATGCAGTGAAATTAAACGCCTTGGTTGCGAATCGATTTTCGTTGCCGCTGAACTCGATGATGTCGATCAATGCCGTCAGATCGTAGCTACTTGTGACGAGCGATTTGGCCGAGTGGACGGATTGATCAATGCGGCTGCCGACACGAATCGTGGAACCATTGAAGAAACAACCGTTGAATTCTGGGACTACCAGATGAACGTCAATGTTCGGGCACCCTTTGTGTTAACTCAAGAATGTGTGCGGATCATGCAACGAGAAAAGATCGCAGGATCGATTGTAAATATCCTATCGGTTGCCGGTTTTTGTGGTATGGATATCCTTTGTTCTTACAGCACGACCAAAGGTGCCCTGCGTACACTTACAAAAAATAACGCCAACGCCCTGCGCCGCCACCGCATTCGAGTTAACGGTATCAATCTTGGCTGGACGGACACTCCCAATGAACAAGTTGTCCAAAAAGCTCAGGGCAGCTCGGAAGATTGGCTCGCCGAAGCTGAAAAGGCTTCGCCTTTTGGACGACTATTGAAACCGGAAGATGTGGGAAGACTGACAAGCTATTTGCTTAGTGACGAATCTGGAATATTAACCGGTTCCTGTATTGATTATTCGCAACGTGTGATGGGAGTCTTTCCACCGGAAGACGCCGTTCTACTCTAATCAAACAGATATTGGATTAGATCCCACATGACCGCTAAAACTACCACTGCAGCCCGATTCATCGATACTCATGCTCACCTTGAAAGTGAGCAGTTTGATGGTCGACAGAATCTAGTGATCCAAACTGCACTCGCCGCAGGCGTGCAAAAATTAATTGCAATCGGCTGCACTTGGGGATCGAGTCAGAAAAGCCTATACCTGGCTAAACAACACGAAAATGTTTTCGCTGCTGTGGGCATCCATCCGAATTATTGTTCCACAGCAACGGCCTACGATTGGGAACGCATTCTGGCAATGCTTGATCACCCTAAAGTTGTTGCTTTAGGTGAAACAGGCCTCGATCGCTATTGGGATTACGCTCCCTTTGAACTACAGCAGAAGTATTTTGACCGCCACATACGCACTTCGCAAAAAACCGGATTGCCGTTTATTGTACATATGCGAGAGTGCGAACAGGAAATCTTAGAAATGCTTCAAGAGGCGCGGCAACGTGGGCCGCTGCGGGGCGTCATGCACTCGTTCACCGGTGACAGCGTGATGGCAAGCAACTGCCTTGACCTCGGCATGTACATCTCTTTTGCCGGAATGGTTACGTTTAAGAAAAACGACGCCTTGCGAGAAGTAGCAGCCATGATCCCAGCGAACCGTATTTTACTCGAAACCGATTGTCCATATTTATCCCCACACCCCTACCGTAGCAAACGGCCAAACCATCCCGCTATGATAGTTCATACGGCCCAGTGCGTCGCCGACGTGCGCGGTGTTTCACTTGAAGAGATCGGAATGCAATCAACCCAAAACGCCTGGAATCTTTTTACAAAACTAGGCGGCAACGACGACAATGCCACAAACAAAGCGCAGGGTGAGCAATCAACTTGTGGTCGAGAGTTGCTCTAAATCCGGCAGTTAACGCAGGTGAACCCCTTAGGCAGTCGCCTGCGGTTCAGACGACAACAGGTCTTCAAATAGCTCCAAGTGCCCTTGGGCGCTGCCCAAGGCTTCTTCTGCCAACGCTCGTTCAACAGTATGTTCATCTAATGATGCAACACATTTTTCTACCAACAAAATATCGTCACGTTGGGTCCGTACTAAAAGCCGCAATAAATAATCCAACGAAGTGTCATGCAAGCTCGTAAAGGTCAGCGGAAAAGCGCCCGCTTGAACAACGCCACCTTGGTCTAGAATCAATTCGCCAATCGCTTTTATCGTACGGTTTTGATCTTCTACCACGTCCATGACCGTCGCCAGCGATTCTTGCTCGCCATCATCAACCCACGGCGAAACGAATGCCATGTAGGATGCCAACGACGAACTATGGACACCTAAAAGTCGATTCAAAATATCTATGGTATTGTTCATAATATGTTTTTCTTTACGCTAAGCAATAAACCAAACGACAGCTTGTTGAGCAACATGGGCAACCGATTCCCAACATACAATAAGCAGTACCGTGGGAGCGGTAATGGCGATCACGTAGGCTGTTTCAATCTTACCTACTTCAAGGTTTCCGACAGGCTTGGCAATAGAGGGCTCACCCATGATCATCGTTTTAATCACGGCTATGTAATAAAACAGGCTGATCGCAGTATTGATTCCAGCCACCACTAAGATGACCAATAAATAGTTTTGCGTGGTGGCGGTGTAAGCTTCGGTGATCGAAGCGAAAATTGCGAATTTACCTAAGAAGCCCGCAAGCGGCGGCAGTCCAACGAGACTAAAGAAGATCAAAGCTAAACAAATAACCAAGGCGGGGCGTGTTTTGATCATGCCTGAATAATCTGAAATTTCTTCGCTGCCAATATAGTTTCGCAGGAATGCGATAATCGCAAATGCACCAAGGTTCATGAATACGTAAACAACAATGTATTGTAACAACGCACTTGCCGCATTCTCTGCTCCCGACGAGTCAACACCTAACAACGCCATTAGCGGACAAATTGCCATGATCATATAGCCTGCATGAGCTATTGTCGAATACGCCAACATGCGTTTAATATTTGTTTGGCCGTACGCAGCAAGGTTACCAAAAGTCGTTGTAATGATGGCAAAGAATGCTACCAACAAACTAATGAAGTTGCGAACCGGTGCTAATTGAGCGTCCTTGGCTGCCTTGCGAGTCGTTCGATCGTCAAGCTGATCTGGCGATTCAACTGCAGCAACCGCCGTATCAATAACTTCGTCATCTGCAGCATCTTTTAAAATAGCTACAGGTGTCGTCTGTTGCATGTCGAGCAATTGCACATTGGCAGTTGCTCCATCAGCTTCGGCACTGTCAGCTACCGTTTCCAGTGGTACGGACCCCAAACCAACAGCCAAACGTAACAACAATGCCAACGCAGCGGCTTTCGAAGCAATACTGAGAAATGCATTGACTTCAGCACATGCACCGTGAAACACATCAGGTGCCCAAAAATGAAATGGAACGACTGACAACTTGAAGGCCACGCCAGCTGCAATCATAATGGCGCTCAAACAAAGAACCGCTTGTTCTGATGCTGACATGTTCGGCAAGATTTCCGCCAACTGTAAAGCAATCGTTGGCAAATGCGCCGAACTAGTTAAACCCGACAATAACGAAATGCCGTAGAGCATAATCCCTGCGGCACCGGCACCATAAATGGCATACTTAAGGCCCGCTTCGCTACCACGGCGGCGCCCCTTCATCAACGCAGCTAATACATACGATGGCACACTGGTCATTTCAATGGCTAGGAATACGACCAAAAGATGATTCGCTGAAACCATCAAACACATTCCTAGGGTCGCACCGAAAATGAGTGAATAAATATCCGCTCCATCTTCGCGGTCAGGAATGCCGGAAATTTTGGTGAAAATCAAAAACATCACCAAGAAACCCATCAAGATCGTCCGCATCGCAACAGTTAATCCATCATGAACCAATAGTCCGGTAAATAGTTCACTGCCAATTAACTCTTCCGACCCAAGCTCCCAAGGGCGACTTGAGATTAACCCAGCAACCGCTCCAACCAAAGCAACCCAAAACAGATCAATACGACGAGAAATCAGCCGCACCAATAAAAAGAGCGAGATAAACAGACTCAAACAAATCTCTGGCATGAACAACATGATGCTGTTCTCCGAGTCTGCGGTTAAGTCGGTGATGAGAGATTGAAAATTCATAACTTACTTTGTTAGGTTTTGTGATCTTTTGACCGTTAAATAATGTCTTCGTTTTCCTTGCTATTACTGTTGTTCGTTTATGCTTACAACTAAGGCATCTTCATTACGAATCATTGAACTGAGCGGTTGTACAACATCTACTGATTGTGCAGTGACAACAGGTTCCACTTCTTCTGCCTCAGTCGCCGCGTCTTGTTCAATGCTCGCTTCATATCGGACTCGCCACTCATTTAACGAATCAACTTGGGCTTCGACAGTATTGTCCATGTAACGAATCACTAGGTTTGGAAAAACGCCAAAAAGGATTGCTAGTGACAATAGAATCGCACCAATGGAGAATTCTCGATTGTTGATCGGGCGTATTTCGTCTGCATGAGGGCCTTTGTACTTGGGGCCAAGGTACACACGTTGGATAGCCCACAGAATATACGCAGCTGTGAGAATCACTACGCTGGCGGACAAAATTGCCAACAACGGACTGAATTTCCAAACACTCAATACAACTAGAACTTCGCCAATGAACCCACAAAGTCCAGGCAGGCCTAGGCCGGCAAAGAACAGACCCATAGCCAGCGCCGTGTATTTTGGCATCAGCCCATAGAGCCCGCCAAACTCGTCGAGGTTTCGATGGTGCACTCGGTCATAAATAATTCCAACCATAAAGAACATACCGGCTGACGAAATACCGTGACCAATCATTTGGAACATGGCACCGTTGATACCCATTTTCCAATAATCACCATCGCCCATGATCGTCCAGACGCCAAAGCCTAGAACGACATATCCCATATGGCTAACCGAACTATAGGCAACCATCCGTTTGAAGTCTTTTTGAGCTAATGCTGCAAACGCACCATAAATCATACTAGCCACACCTAATCCACATACCAGATATGCAAGTTCTAGGCCACCAACTGGGCAGATAGGATAGCAGATCCGGATGATCCCATATCCACCCATTTTCAGCAACACACCAGCTAGAATCATCGAAATCGGAGTCGGAGCTTCCACGTGTGCATCGGGCAACCATGTATGCACCGGTATCGATGGTACTTTGACTAAGAAGCCAATAAAAAGTAACAAGAAGCACCACCATTGAACTGTGGGACTAAAACAATCGGTATGTTGGCCAATTTCAGCCAATGCCAATAAATTAAACGTGTGAATGGGTGCATGATTTCCATCACTATCTGCCTGAATCGCTAGCACCTCAGACACCACACTCTCATTTAAATTTAGAGTAAGTAGCGTATCTGCGTCCACTTTTGTCAGGTCACTAGCAAAGTACAGTACAAGAATTGCAATTAGCATCAATACACTACCAAGCAATGTGTAGAGGAAAAACTTGATTGCAGCGTATTCTCGCCGTGGCCCACCCCAAATGCCAATCAAGAAATACATCGGCAGTAGCATGACTTCCCAAAAAACGTAAAACAGGAAGAAGTCAAGCGCCAGGAAGACACCCAGCATTCCGGTTTCTAGCAGCAGGAATAAAATACAATAAGCTTTCAAGTGCTTTTTAATCGACCAACTTGCACCAACGGCCAGTACACTGATTCCCGTCGTCAGCATGATCAGCGGAAAGCTAATACCATCAAGACCCATTGCAAAATGGATGTCAAATGCGGGAATCCAATCCACGCTAAATGCCTTTTGCATGTCTGCCGTATTCGAATGGAACCGAGCGTCACCGCTCAACAAAAACACACCTACCGTGACGGCAAACGTAATTAACGTGATTGCCAAGGTCGCCATCAACAATAGATTTTTGTTCTCCGCTTCGTTAACACCTTCTTCGTCCTTGAAACTCGGAAAGAAGGCTAGAGCAAGGGCGCCAATTGTTGGCAAAAAGACAATGAGTGTAATACTGTTAAAAAAGTCCATAATTTATCTCTCGTATATCTTCGAAACTCTTCGAAGCTCTTTGTTTATTTCCCGCACGTGGTGGGAAAGTGTTTTTCAAATGAAATAAAAGGTCAAAAAAGTTGTAAGTAAGTATTTTGAAATGTTAAATGACTAGTGTCCGGCAATGGAAACAGGGTCCCACATAAAACTAACAAGGACAAATACCGTAATCGCCGCAATGACAATGAACAGCACATATTGTCGCAAACTCCCAGTTTGTACCCGCCGTAGCGAAACGCCTGCTTGGTAAATCCAGCGAGCCATCAAGTTAACGGATCCATCAACAATAATTTGGTCCGCCAGTCGCTCCCAAAATCTCGCTGCAGCTTTCGTTGCCCGAGCACAGAAGTGGATAATGGAGTCCAAAATATTCTGATCAATCCAACTGATCCATCTGCCAATCACTTGCGACGGCTTCACAAAAATCACTTCGTACAATTCATCAAACCACCATTTATTGAGCAGGAAGTTATGAATCCACTTGAATTTAGCAGCCATCTCCGCAGCTACCAATCCTCGTGATCCAGGCAAAACGTACATAAACGCCGCTAGCAAAATACCAATGATTCCAGTCACTGTTGCTAACAATGTCACGGGCGTCTTAATGGCATCCATGTGACTTAAATGTTCATCAGGTACAATGATCGCCGCCACAGAACCATTTAACGTTGTGCCGTTAATAGTCGCTGGTCGTGAGGCTTCAAGTAACGTGCTCAAGTCAAATCCCTTTTGCAATGGATTTGGCCAAGCAACAGCAATGGCAAACACGGCCAAGATTACCAATGGATATACCATGTTGGGATATTCGTGAGCGTGCGAGTACCGTTCTTCATTACGAGGCTTACCGGCAAACGTCATAAACCACATACGGAACATGTAAAAAGCAGTAATTGCTGCACTTGCAGTCGCCACCCAGAAAAATATACCTCCGAAGGCAAAGCCATTTTGTTGTCCCCAACTGAAGGCTTGCTCGAGAATCGAGTCTTTCGAGTAATAGCCACTTGTGCCAATTACAAACGGAATCCCCGCACCAGCAATTGCTAAACAGGCAACGAACATTGTGTACGCGGTTACAGGAATCTTTTTACGGAGACCACCCATTTCACGCATATCATTTGTGTGCACAGCATGAATTACCGAACCGGAACCCATGAATAGTAAACTCTTGAAAAACGCATGAGTGAATAAGTGTAATAGTCCAGCAACCCAACCACCGGCGCCTAAGGCCATGATCATATAGCCCAGCTGTGAAATAGTTGAGTAAGCGAGTACTTTCTTGATGTCGTTTGCCGTAATAGCTATCGTGGCTCCGATAAACAAAGTGATCGTTCCAATAATGGCAATGACCAACAAGGCCTCGGGGACAAACATGGGATAGAACCGGCCAACCAAGAACACACCAGCAGCCACCATCGTCGCTGAATGGACCAAAGCGGACACGGGAGTTGGACCTTCCATTGCATCCGGCAGCCAAACATGCAAGGGGAACTGGGCACTCTTACCAATACAGCCACAGAAGATACCTAGACCACCGATAATCATCAGCCAATAGCCTAGCGGAGATTCTCCGTTTTCAACCCGCTCGTGTTGTAATTCAGCAATCGCTTGTTCCGCGCTGACTCCGTGTTCGGTGCTGTGATCTTTGATTTCTTGTTCATAAAATGCGGCAACAAGGTTCGCAGGTACAACCGCAGGCACACTAGAGCTATCAACACCTTCGTGAGCTTCAACGTGGTGAACCGTCGCTGCCTTCATTTGACTGAACAAGCCGCTTTCATTGCCGTCATCACCGTAGTTAAATGTCCCGAAGCCAGTCCAGAAAATCATCAGTCCGATAATCATCCCAAAGTCACCGACGCGGTTAACAATAAAAGCTTTGTTCGCTGCGGTTGAAGCGCTTTTTCGTTCGACATAAAAACCAATCAGGAAGTAAGAACAAATCCCAACTAATTCCCAAAACACAAAGGTCATTGCTACGTTTCCAGCAAGAACCAATCCCAACATGCTGAAACAGAACAACGATAATGCCTGGAAGAATCGAGGGTATCGTCCCGTGCGGTGGCAATGGCTACCATCTTCCATACTGACTTCGTGGTCAACGAACATAAAATCGTCTTCAGGGTCATCAGCGTGCTCATCGTGATCATCATGCTCATCGTGATGAGCATGATCATCGTGACTACCTGCACCAAATCGGTAGAAGAAAGCGAGGAAGCGGTTTTTTGCGCAATCAACCGCGGCACCGCGCTTCGATGATGGTAGTTCATCATCCATATACTTGTAAGCGTAAAGATGAATCAGCGATGCAATTAACGTGACCATACAAAACATGGCTAATGTCAGCGAATCAATGTAGTATCCGATTGTCAGAGCGAGAGAGCCAAATTTTCCGAGCGTATAATAAACACCAGACAACGGTTCGAACTGCGGGCCATGATGAGACCCGCCTTCCTGGTGAGCATGCGATTCGTCTGCTGAGTCTTCATGGGCGACAAATAGTTCGCGATTGTGACTTGCCGTCGAGTTCAGCGCTGTGGAATCGTGGTCGTGGTCCGCTTCATCATGTTCAGCTTCACCATGGTCTTCATGTGCACTATGGCTAGTGTTGAGGTGCCTTAAATGTTCCTCATTGGATTCTTTCAATTCAGCCAAAACCTGAACGTTTGATTTCCCACTAGGATTTTCGCCTTGCAGCCAGACTGCAAGTGAAATAAATGACAGCACTGCCGAGGTGACAATTGCACCCATTGAAATCCAGGCCGACACACGACTGAGGTTCTTTTTGCGCAACGCATGACCAGCCAGGAGGTTCACAAAGAACGCTCCAAGCGGAAGTAAAACCGCTACACCCAATAGTATTGAAATTGTATTTTCCATCAGCCTTTTAACTCATTCGCACGGTCGATATCAATCGTGCTGTGGTTGTTATAAAAATTCAATGCGATTGCCAATGCTACAGCCGCTTCCGCAGCTGCCAAAACGATGACAAACAAAGCGATCAATTGACCATCAAGCCCCAGTGTGTCACCTTCGCTGCGTAACAATCGACTTCCAAAAGCGATGAAATTGATATTGGCTCCATTCAGCACCAACTCTACTCCCATCAATACACCCAATAAATTTCGTTTAGTCGCCATGCATACGGCACCAAGGACAAAAAGTATTGCCCCGACTGCCAAGTACCATGAAACACTAACGGTTGCGAAAAGTAACATCTATATAATTCCAATCATCTCTAGCTGCTAAAAGCCTAATCCTCGTCTGGGTTGTCCGTGTTGTTATCATTTGCATCAAGTGGATTTGTTGCCTGTTTATTCTTTCGTAGGACAACATATCTTTCTTCTTCAAGAACTTCGTCTTCCTCTTCCATCTTGAAAACTGACAGGCGAGCGCGACTGCTACGCAAACCGGTTGCGTGTGATAGCTTCTTCGTACGAGCCATATAAGCTGCTCCAATAAGCACGACGAGCAAGTGAACCGAGATAATAATAAACGGCATCAAATACCCTGATTTACCATGGTTTAATTTATCATTGGGATCATCCAATTTATCAACGCGTACACCAGTGAGGGCCAAACCCAAGGGGGTAGCGGCTTTGGTATCTACAACATGAGCGTCTGTCGGATCTTGAGGCGACCGCCAATCCTCTGAACCAAATGCTGCAAACAACAATACCATCAGCAATGACCCACCCACGACGGTCGCTAAGATCCAATCGTGCGTGTGAGTCTTCATGTTTACGAAATCTTTTTGGGCTGTTAGCATCACACCAAAAATCAACAGCACCATCGTGCCACCCACATAAATCATCAACTGCATGGCACCGACGAATTCAGCACCCGCCAAAAAGAACAATCCTGCAGTGGATCCTAATGACAACACCAAATAAAACGCCATGCGAACGATGTTTTGTGAAATTAAAACACCGCAACCAAAGCCGATTGCTGAACCGGCAAAAATGATAAAGAAAAATTGGTGCCAATAGGCCCAAGCGACAGCCATTAATTCCATTACTGTTTCCCTCCATTAACTTCCAAAGCGTTTTGCGAAACTACAACCGTCGTAACGATCGCCTCGGCGGGAACAGCCTGTTGGGCATGTGTATCACTTTCTGCAGGTTTCGTCTGCCGCTGGGTCTTTAAATATTCCTGCGACCATTTTTCATGATATTCATACCTTGACTTTTCATCGAGATTATTTGGTGTGGGTAAATCGAAGAATTCCCAACCAACCGCACCAATAAAACAGAAGGCCGCAATCGGTACACAATATTTCAAACACATCGACATCACTTGGTCAATTCGCAAACGCGGGAACGTCCAGCGAATCCAAATCATGACGGTAACACCAACAATACCCTTTAAAATAAAGTTAGCGACACCAATAACGCCGACAGTAATCGCACCGAGGGAAGGTAGATTTGCGCCAATACTTCCGTCCACGCCGCCCAAAAGATTTGCTAACCAGTCACCAACCGGGATCGGACCGTTGGACCCGCCAAAGAACAGAATGACCGCTAATCCACTTACAAGGAACATCGAACCATATTCTGCCATAAAGAACAGACTCCAACGCAAACCTGAGTATTCAGTATGGAATCCAGCAACAAGTTCGCTTTCCGCTTCAGCCAAGTCAAACGGAGCTCGATTCACACTAGCAGTGGCACACGTGAAATAGACAATCGCAATCACAAAGGTAAAAGGGTCGTTAAACACCAGCCAATTTGTAATGAACCCTTCTTGCATATTTCCAATTGTCGTCAAGTTCATTGTGCCACAAAGGAAAACAGGCACGACCACGCACATCCCCAAGGGAACTTCATAGGAAACAACTTGAGCCGCTTCTCGCATCGCCCCAAACAGCGACCATTTGGACCCCGAGCCATACCCAGCAAGAATTACGCCGAAGACTTCCAGTCCTAGCACGGCTAATACAAAAAAGACCGCTGTATTAATATGATTTGCAACAACTCCGTCGGCAAACGGCAGTGCGATAAAAGCTGAAAAACTAGCAGCGAAAGCTACATAAGGAGCAATCTTAAACAAGAAGCGATCCGCGACATCCGGCGTGAAGTCTTCTTTGGCAATCAACTTAATTCCATCTGCCAACGTTTGCAACCAACCGAATTTACCACCAACTCGCGTTGGCCCTAAGCGATCTTGGATACGACCAGCCACTTTTCGTTCAAGCCAAATGAATCCCATCGCTCCAACAGCAACGACGTGGATCACGAGGATACAAGCTATTAGCGCAGCGACGACATACCCTAGCCACGACCAAGGACCATCACCAAAAATATATTCATTAAAGAACTCTGCCATGTTGTCGGCCTTTGTTCCACTTGCTGTTAAAACTACTAATTTTTAATTCAACTACCTGTCAATTTCACCCATAACAACGTCTAAACTTCCTACAACTGCTGGCACATCGGCAAGCAATACGCCTCGGCAAAGTGGAGCAGTGACATAAAGGTTGCTAAAGCAACTACTACGCGCTCGTACTCGCCAAGGATTCGACTGACCATCGCTAACCACATAAAAACCCATCTGCCCACGAGGAGCTTCCGTTTCCAGATAAGCTTCGCCTAGCGGCAATTTCTGCGTCAACTTTATTGGTTCGCCATGTGAACCGGAGCACGCATCATATTTCGCAATGGACTGTTCGACCAATCGGACTGACTGCACAACTTCCAGCATGCGGACATAGAAGCGATGCCAGCAATCTCCCAAGATTGCATCCGCAGGAACATCTGGATACTTTAGTCCGTCTTTGTACACTTCTTGGTGTGAATCGGGGTATTTGCCAGTTTCGGAATCCACACAAATCACATCAAATTCGTATCCATCATATAGTTCGGTATATCGTTCCTCACCGTGAAATCGCAAATCGTGATACACACCACTGCCACGTAGTACAGGACCCGTACAGCCATAGTCGATGGCCATCCGCGGTGACAATACGCCAATACCCGCTGTTCGAGCAATAAAAATAGCGTTGGTGGTTAAGAGTGTGTGAAATTCAGGGATGATCTTCTTGAACTGATTGATAAACTCGCTACATTCTGATGTCCACCCACTTGGCAAATCAGCAGTCGCACCGCCCGGTGCAATGTAACTATAGGTCAAACGAGCACCACATGCTTTTTCAAACAAGTCCAGAATTCTTTCTCGTTCTCGGAATGCATAAAGAAACGGACTAAATGCACCCAAGTCTAAACCGTAAGTCCCCATCGCAACCAAGTGACTGGCAATACGATTCATCTCACAAATCAACACTCTTAAGTGACGACCCTTTTCCGGAACATCGTGGTCAAGCAATTTCTCAACAGTTAAAGCCCAGCCCAGATTCATATTCATCGCAGCGAGGTAATCCATGCGATCCGTATAAGGCACAAATTGTCGAGCGGTTAAGTTTTCACCAATTTTCTCAGCACAGCGATGCAGATAACCAATATGCGGTTCAAGATCCGATACGATTTCACCGTCGGTGCGTAATGCCAATCGCAACACACCGTGAGTACTCGGATGTTGTGGTCCCATATTAATGAGCATTTCGTCCGTACGGACGTCAAACTCAATTATGCGTGGATCATCAATATTTGTTGCTGACATGTTTCTTCGTTTTTTCTCTTAACGTTTATGACTCTCAACTTAACGGACAGGACTCTCGACAACTCCAATCCCTAACGGCCTCGCATCCCGTGGTACTCCAAAGGCATTTCATAATCCTTACGTAACGGATAGCCTTCCCAGTCGTCTGGACACAATATTCGTTTTAACTCCGGATGCCCAATAAAATTTACTCCCAACAAATCGTAAACTTCTCGTTCGTGCCAAATAGCCGTTGTCCAAACACTTGACACCGAAGGAATCTCGGGCAACTGTTGTGTGGCTTCATCTTTCCAGCGAGGAATCTTGACTTTGATAACGAGCGTTAACTTGGTAGCGATACTACTCAAATGGTAAACCAACTCAATATGTGGAGCCCAATCGACTTTCTCCGCCTTCTTAGGATCGGTGTGCAAGTAGTCAATCGCTGTAATACAGTTACACATATCAAAATGATGATCTTCAACATCACGCAAGAATTCACAAACTCCGATCAACACTGATGCAGTGACTTCAACCCATGCATCAATAGCATCGAGTTGCACGGCAACGATTCCGTCTCCGAACTTGTCTTTCAATTGTGTTACTAATGCTATTTCACTCATCGTTTTACCCTATAACGTCTCCTCTGATTCTAATTGCGGAGCTCGAGTCCGTTTCCGTTCATCGATTGCAGCTTTCACCCAATCTAAATCACCACGCCGCCAGACATAAACAAAACCCAACATCAAGATGGCGAAAAAAATACCAATATCAACTAATGTAATCACAGCAAGATCTTTGCTCGCTGTGGCAATGGCTTCGTTATTAGCCACCACATTAGAAAGGTCGCGAACTCCCAATTCAGTAAAGAGGCTCTTTGCGTTGTCTGTCAATTGACCCGCATGAACTGCTTGATTAGACGCCGCCATTTCTGCTAAATGCTCTGACTTGCCAAACACAGTTGCCCAGGGAAAGAAAAAAGCGACTTCCACATCAAAGATAATGAAGAGTAAAGCGACAATATAGAACCGCAAGTCAAACTGAATATAGCTTGATCCAATAGCTGGCTCGCCGCACTCATAGATTTCTCCCTTTTCCGGGTGAGGGTTTGACGGGCGCACGAAAAACCCAACCAAAAGATTGACAAATACAAATGCCACCCCAATACCGACAAACAATGCTAGATAACCAACAATGTTAACGGCGGACTGTATTCCTTCTGTTGCAAATAATAACATACGTGTCATAACCCTATCGGGGTGCAAAATATCTAACGTTGGTGCTAACTTGGTGTATCCGCAACCGGAGTTTCTGCAGCGTCAATCAAACTCTGACGACCAGAGAATCCCGTATCCAATTCATGCCAGTGCTCGACATAATCTTCGCCCAACTTCCAGCACAAATAAACCATTCGTTCATCTCGCTGTGATGGAAAATCAACTAAGTCAATCGCTCCACTCGGCCCTGTCTTAGGCTCTGCTCCTAAGTCACGTAACTCATCAATCAATTCGTTCAATCTATCTTTTTGGCGTTCCAATTCACTCCGTTCGTGTATCAACTCTTCTGAATACAAACCGTCTTCTGCTGATAATTCGCGCCCAGCGCTAACCGAATCAAAATGACGTTGTCGATGAAAAACACGTGTACTTAGCTCAGCCAAGTCTAAGGTAATAGCGCGCACCAACGGCAATGACGCATTCGCCTCTTCAACTGTGAACAATTTCATGGTTTGGTTAACCGTCATGGGATTAGTTATCTACTATCCTTCTTCATTGGGACCGCTGTGAACGGGAGAAACAATTACTTTAGATTGAGCGATGGCTGCTGGATTCAATGTCGCACGTCCCCAACTGACATCCACCGGCAATCTTGAATAATCAACGATACATCCATCGCGACTGTAGCAACTCAAGTCATGTGATGCACCCATGAAGATGCAATCCACCGGACAAGGTTCCACACATAATGCACAAAACATGCACTTGGAGTAATCAATCGAAAAACCCGTGACCTTGAATCCCTTTCCGACACTTACTTTTTCTTTTCCAATGTAGATACAATCAACGGGACAGGCTTTGGCACAACCGTCGCAGGCAATACATGTGGTAAGATCGAAACGATGAAACCCACGGTACCGTTCAGCCACTGGCACAGGCTTTTCGGGATATTCAAACTCTTCGGTAAACGTTCGTCGCTCCGGATCGTATGTCTTGATCCAATATGAGAGTGTAATCTTCATCCCTTGGAGGGTTGTTTTCAAAACTCGCGCAACGTTTCCAAACCAAGTTTTGAATGATCGATCAGAAGTTAATTCTTGCTGATGAGCTACCATCGCTCTTTTGAATCCTTGTTGTAGATTTCAACCTTACAGGCGCAACCAAATTGACTGTAAAACACACCTATAAGACTGCAAGAATAACTATAGATGCGACTCACGAACACCCCCAACAATGCGAAATTCTTCGAAAGATATCCCGTTTTTGCTTGTGAAGACACAGCGACAATGACACCAGACAAAATTCAATACATTTTTAGCCTTTATGCAAATATCCGTAACCTTACTTTATGACCGAAAGTGTCCAACACCAACCACTAATTAATGTCACTTAAACTTCAATTTGCAACGTTTAGAGCGGTTATACCACTGAAATAGTATAAAAAGACACCTTTCCCCGTATCAAAGCCAAGCAATTATTGACTAAGGCCGTACACGTCGTAGAGTGAACATACGTACGGAAGTACGTTTGCGCTTCAATACTTTGTTTTCAATGGATTATTGAAAGACGTAACACCACTGTTCAATGTAAAATAACAATGGTGAACGTTCTGCTGGCGGATCCAGTTACGAGCGACGCAGATAGTCCAACCCACGGATCTGCGATTTTAACCAAAGGAATGAACCATGTTAGTTTTGTCACGAAAAAAAAACGAAAGCATTGTTATTAACAATGACATTACGATCGTCATTGTTGATATTCGTGGCGACAAGGTACGTTTAGGCGTCGAAGCGCCTAAAGAAATCCCTGTCCACCGGCGCGAAGTCTACGACGCGATTCATAATAACGAACAATCGGCAGAAAAAGGCGCTCAGCCTTCAAACGACTAAAACTCTCGTTTGCCTCACCCACGAGTCTATCTGCTAATGACTATAGGCCCAATTCTCACATTCGTGTGAATTCATGGTCCAAGTTTACCTGTTGAGTTGACGCTGACTGGTCCTGGTATCTGATAGACCTATCCGCCATTTTTTATCAGCACAAAGGTGCTTTCTGAAAAATAAAGTATCAACTGGCCAAACCCTACTTGACGATAGAGGTAATCAATTATCTTATATTAAGCATTGGTGTGGTCATGCTATTTATTGTATGCTCACACCACCAACAGGCCCCTTCGTCTAGTGGCCTAGGACTCCGGCTTTTCACGCCGGCAACAGGGGTTCGAGTCCCCTAGGGGTCATTAAGCCACAGGTGCAATCCACCTGTGGCTTTTTGCTGCGCTAACCTACAAACTCAGGCTCGATCAACTCTGGAATAACGCCGCACTCAAACCCTTGCTTGAGCAGCAAACTCACAGCCTCGCGGCCTTTTTCTCCGAAGTCCACGGTCCAATCGTTGACATACATGCCAACGAATTCATCAGCCATCGAACGGTCTAAGCCTCGACCGTAGCCTAAAGCATAATCCAAGGCAGGATCTCGATTTTCAAGGCCATGCACAATCGATTCTTTTAGCAACGCCGTTACTTCAAGCATCGTTTCTTCGCCCATGTCTTTACGGATTCCATTGCAACCTAAGGGTAATGGCAATCCCGTTTCTTCATCCCACCAAACACCTAAGTCAACAACCAACTTCAAATCTTGACTAGCGTAAGTTAACTGACCTTCATGGATGATAAGTCCAGCGTGAACTTCTTCACCCTCAAAGCTACCAGCTTCAACGACATTTAGAATTTCATCAAACGGAACGACGACATATTTAAAATCAACACCCATGCACATTCGTAGAGCAAGATAGGCTGTCGTCAAAGTCCCAGGAATTGCGATCGTGGCATTGTTCAATTCAGCTAAACTGACTTGTTCTCGAGCCACCACCATCGGGCCGTATTTGTCGCCCATGCTCGCTCCACAAGCACAGATGGCATACTTGTCAGCCAAATATGCGTACGCGTGCAAACTCAAAGCAGTAAGCTCTAAATCAGCCTCGAATGCTCGGCGATTTAAAGTTTCAATGTCTACAAGTTCGTGGCTAAACTTATACTTGCCGGTGTCAATTGTGTCACGAGCTAACGCATAAAACATAAATGCATCATCAGGGTCGGGACTGTGTCCTACGCGAATTTGAGTCTTTTCTATTTCGTTCAACCTTGCACCTCGTTATCTAAATGTCGTCATTATATCGGCTTCAAGTACAGTTACTAAAGTGAACCGTAAACTGTTTGATTCATTCACTGCGTCTATTAATATACCGATAGCCATCGTGGTTGTGCAGTCGACCAAGCACGAAAAAATCAGAACCCGTCAGTAGAATAGCGTTTTCAATTCAGCAATAATATCTGCAATGCTAGGTCGATCACCAAAATAAATTCCGTGGCTCGCATATTACAATGTTCCCTGCTTATCAATAATAAACGTCACTGCAACATTACAGAGCTAACACCAGCTATTGCCAACCGGCGACAACATTCAAATCTTCAACGGTCGGGGAATTGGATTGTTGCACACATTCGGAACAACCCGAATGCTCAGCAATTCTCGTACTGCCAATACAAATGCAGGAAACGGAAGCGAGATCACCAATTTCAATTGATCGGCATCGGATTCTTTCATCTGACAACCGCGTATCTCCCGATAGCCTATGTTACACCTCCCCTATAGTAGAAAATTTGACGAATCAACATCTATTTATATGGGTTAAAGAAAAAAACAATTCGACGACGAATAATTTTTCATTATATCGCTTTGCTGCAAATCTACTCGGAGAACCTCATCGTGCTAGTACTTTCAAGAAACACCGACGAAAGTATCGTCATTGGTAACGATATTACGATCACTGTCGTAGCAATACAGGGAGATAAAGTCCGTCTAGGTATCGACGCTCCTAGAGAAATCCCCGTTCATCGATTAGAAGTATACCAAGCGATTACTGATCAACAAAATGCACAATCAGCAACGAGGACCTCTTAAGCCTCTCGCGCCTGTGCGATCATTTTCTCAGCTCCAAGCCCGCTGAGTTCTTCGGCAACACTTTTCCCCAAACTTGCCGCCTGCGATAACTGGCTGTCCAATTCTTCTGTCAGAAGTTCGCAACGCTGCTCAACATCACACCGCTCAGTCCCGTCAGCGCTGAGCACAACAGCAGTGAGTACTAACGCATTATTTTCGAATCGCCCCCAGGCTGCGACCGGTGCCAAGCACCCAGCCCGTAATGCCTGCAACATCGTGCGTTCAGCTGTCACTGCTATAAACGAACGATCGTCACACAACATGCCAAGAACACTTCGTACATGTGAATCACCACTTCGGCATTCAATTCCAAGTGCACCTTGCCCTACCGCCGGTATCATAATTTTAGTTGGAATGACATGTGAAATTCGATCAAACAGCCCCAAGCGTTTCAAGCCAGCCTCCGCGAGGACAATTGCATCATACTGGCCTTCGTCTAGTTTTCGCAGACGCGTATCAACGTTACCTCGAATGTCTCGCACAGTAATGTCGGGACGTTGACTTAGAATCTGTGCGGCCCGCCGCATGCTACCCGTGCCGATACAAGCGTTCAATGGCAAATCACGTAAACTGCACTCAGTAGATGACACCAACACATCGCCAATGGTTTCCCGTAGAGGTACGCAAGATAGACAAAGTCCCTCAACGTCATCGGTGGGCAAGTCTTTGAGACTGTGCACGGCAAAATCAATTTCATTTGCCAGCAACGAACGTTGAATTTCTTTAGTAAATACACCCTGTGACCCAATCGCACCGATCGGGCCATCCAGTACGTCTCCCGAGGTTGAAATCTGAATGATCTCTATTGTGTAACCATGTTCACACAATTGTGCCGCAACCCAATTTGACTGCCAAGTTGCCAATTGACTACTGCGCGTACCTAGTCGCAAAGATTTAGAAGCTGCCTGCTCATCATTCATCGTGGTGATCACTTTCCGCAACGTTTGCATCCGCCTGTTCCACCTCGTCGTCCTGCGCAGTTTGTTCGATATGGCCTTCAACAACCTGTTTCACGATGGCGGATGTGTCAACAGTTGGATTACCTTCACCAACGACCTGTGTGCGTGGCACAACGACTCCACAACTCACAACAAACTGAATGGCTTGGTCCATCGTTATATTCAGATCGACGGTTTGACTAACCGGAACAGAAATCGTAAATCCGGTAGCTGGCATCGGCGAAGTTGGCATCAAAACACTCACAAATGGCTCGCCATGTTTTTCATGTAACGTGCGCATCGTGGTACCGGTCACAAAACCAATCGACCAAATGCCTTGCGAGGGATACTCCACAGCAACCACTTGATTAAACTCTACTGCCTGTTCCCGATCCCCCACAATAAAGTCTGTTACTTGTTTAACACTCGAATACACATTTCGTATTAGCGGAATGCGATTAATTATCTTTTCAAACAAATTAAACAATCCGCGGCCAACTCGAGCAGCGAGTACTTCGCCGATGAAATAGAGTGAAATTGTAAACAAGATCACAAAAATGATAATGACGGCCCACGGTTTCAAATAAATCAATCGCACATATCGATGGTAGATTTCAGTTGCCGACGCTTGGTTGTGAGCCAACTTGAGCATTAAATCAACATCACCCGGACTTTCCTTGACCCTGTCATAGATATCTTGCGGGATGTATTTACTGCCAACTTGCTTAACGGCCGTGTCGGTTTTTACATCACTAATGTCTGCAATGGCCGTGACCACCATCGTGCGAGCGCCCCAGTCCACCGGACCAAGGACGTAGGACTCGACGAGCGACCAAGCCCAAAAGAATAGGGCAATCGTCAGAAGTGGTGGTAGTACAACACCTAATCCACGTAATATCGCTTGTCGAAATGGACGCTGAGATTCCACAAACTTGTCGCTTTCTTGAAAATGCTAATTAACGCTATTTGATGATGTGGATAAATACAAATTGCTTTGGACTTAATGTCCATTGTCGCTTAGCCCACAAAGTTTTCAAGTATACATGTAATTCAGTAGATTTGGGAAATTACCGTACTTAGATTGTATTACTAGCATGATGCACTAATCTGTGTACCAACTAACTTGCCAAGCAGTTTTTAATCACCCCTGAAGTCCATATCCACCACGAGCAATAACTGCCACACTGACCGATTTAATTCCATTACGCAGTAATAAACGCGACAGTTCGTTTAAAGTCGCACCGCTCGTCATCACATCATCAACAAGCAATACTCGCTTCCCAATGAACCGCCGAACCTCTCGAACGTTTACCGCATAGCTAGATTGCACGTTTTTCACACGCTGGTGCCGCGATAACGTACCTTGTTTTTTAGGCAAACGTATACAATTCAGTAGTTTTAAATTAACTGGCCGCGCAACAACGCGCGCAACTCCAGTGGCAATGATGTCTGGTCCATTTATTTTCCTTTTAAACCGGCGACGCCAATGCATCGGAACCGCACAAACGACATCTGGAATCCGCTGAATCCGAGGTTCGTTGACTACTTCAGACCCTTTGGGAATCGTTGATGAAATACCTACACTTGTTTGTAAAATGCGTTCACCAAGTAAGCCACCTAATGAAAAACAAAGAGGTGACCCCGTTGTTTGTTTCGATTCCAAAACCAATTGTTGTAGCGTATCTCGATATTCGCCGAGCACCGTTGTTTCAACGAACTTAAACTTCATCGTGGCGCAGAACGAACAACGCAGGACAATTCGCGATGCGCCTTGCAGTGGATTTTGCTCACTTGCAGGTTGAATATCTCTCATCACCGGACGGGGCAGGGCACATCGATTGCAAATAGAAACTGCTGCGCAATTCCAAGACGATTGGCAACTCGGACAAATAAGTAATCTAGGGGTTCTCCATCGTGTTGAATTAGCAACGCGTACAAGTACCTGCTTACAACCTAAACAAACCGGTGGGCTTAACATATCCATCGCTCCTTGAGCAACCACTGCTAACGACAATATAAAACGGCCAACACGGTTTTTTGGCAATGTGCTTAAGAAAGTGCTGCTATGAATCCGCATTTTCATGCTCTCGTTTTAATAAATCTCACATTTGGGCTAAGACAATCCTAATCTAACGAGTATATTCTGAGGCATCCTCGTGCCGCGCCTCGTGTCATCGGTGTGTCTCAAGATTACATGCGCTGATGAAACACTGGCAAAATTGAGAATTTAAAATCTAGTTGACTTGCAACAACGAAAGACAGACAACGTGTCGGACAACGTCAAATCAAACAACACTCAATCACCACAAACCAGTTTCCTAAGCAATCGAGCAACTTGGGCTAGCGGACAACCAATCGATGAACTAATGGCGCTGGCACTCGACAAACCAAATATCATTTCGCTAGCTGCTGGCTTCGTCGACAATGAGACCTTGCCAGTTGAGATGACACGAAATGCCGTTGCGGATATGCTCGCTGAAAGTCCCGCACCTCTACAGTATGGAACAAACCTGGGAGATCCAGAGCTTCGCGAAATGCTATTGAGTGATTCCGTCGCTCAGGACAACGCTGCAGCACAGTCGCAACAAGTGTGTCAAACGCAATTGGAACAAGTACTCATCACCCCTGGCAGCAACCAACTGCTGTACATGGTTGCCGACACATTGTTAGATCCCGGTGACATCGTGATCTGTGCCGCACCCTCTTATTTTGTGTTTATGGGTGCCGTGAAAAACGTGGGAGGCCGAACATTGGGTGTCGCCATTGACCAACAGGGAATGCTGCCCGACGCCTTGGAAGCAGCCCTGCAACGACTTGAAGATCAAGGTGAGTTACACCAAGTAAAAGCCATCTACACGATTCCCTATTATGACAACCCAACAGGCACTTCCCTTTCTAGTGAGCGCCGTCAGCGCATACTCGAAATTGCCCGCAAGTGGTCCAAGTATCACAAAATCTATATTATCTCAGATGAAGCCTATCGTTTGCTACGATATCAAGGTGACGATATTCCCAGTATTCACCATTGGGACCCCCAACTTGAACACTCAATTATTACCAGCACATTTTCGAAATCTTATTCTCCGGGCATTCGTGTGGGCTGGGGGTACATTCCAAACGAACTTGTTGAGCCACTGATAAATCATAAAAGTAACCTCGATTTTGGTTCTCCTTTTTTCACCCAACGCATCATGGCTAATGTGCTTAAACGTGGAGATTGGAATCGACATGTTACTTGTTTGCGCGAAAGCTATGCGGTCAAACAACAGGCCATGCTACAGGCACTCGACAAGCATTTGGGGCCTATTGGGAATTGTCATTGGTACCAGCCTGAAGGTGGACTGTGCGTGTGGCTCACACTTCCAGATGATATCGATACTGGACCCGCTGGTACGTTATTATCAACAACCATTGACGCCGGATTACTGTACGTGCCTGGACAATATTGTTTTCCGGTAGAAGGGCAAAGGGTAAATCGAAGTACCATCAGATTGACTTTTGGTGTACAGTCAGCTTCAAGCATTGATCAAGGCATAGCAATATTAGCCAAATCGATCGCTAAAATACGGACGTAATCCCCTTTTGCTAATGGGACTGCAATACACATGAACATTCTCGATCGATATACCACGCGGCTCTTCGTGAAAATCTACCTAGTCGCGATGATCTGCATGATGGGATTGTGGTTAGTCGTCGATCTCGTCAAGAACTTTGATAAGCTAACACCACGTGACTCTCAAAGCATCAGCATGATTGATGTTCTAGGGCAATACTATGGCGCTCGATTATTAGTCCTGTTCAACAACCTCAGCCCCATCATTGTCTTAATCGCGGTCATTAGCACCATCTCATTAATACGATCTAGAAACGAAATGGTCGCGCTGCAGTCCAGTGGAGTCTCTCCACTCCGAACAACAAAACCACTGATCATTGCCTCGATAATCATCGCCTTGCTCACAGCCGGAAATCGAGAATTTGGGATACCTCTTTTCCAATCTAACCTGTCACGCAGTGCGCTGAATTGGCGCGGCACGGAAAAGGAACCGATAAGCGCAACGTTTGATCATAAGACGGATATTCTAATTGGCGGACAATATGCCGTGCTCAAAAACAAGACAATCATCAAGCCGCGGTTTCATTTACACCGCCGACTAGGTGCATTCCCGCGAGTCATTGAATCTGAATCGGCATTATACCTAGAGGCAACAAACCACCACCCTGAAGGCTACTTATTAAAAAACGTTATCAAACCTGTTGATATCTCAAACATGCAATCTGTACAACTCGCTGGCGTTGACGTCATTATCACACCATCAGAGGAAACGCAGCAAAACTGGCTCGCCAAAACTGACTTGTTCGTCGTCAGTAGTCTACCGTTTGAAGCACTTGTCATGGAAAACACACAGTTTCAATTCAGTTCAATGAGCCAACTTAGAAATCTGTTAAAAAATGAGAGCCTCGATTATGGAGCAAATCTGCGAGTACAACTTCATGCGCGATTAGTCGAGCCCATTCTCGACCTAACATTGCTGCTTTTAGGATTGCCTTTAATCCTTTCACGTAAACCTAAGAAGCTTGTGATATCCGTTGCACTGGGATCATTAATCGTGGTCCTTTTCTTCGGCGTGATCATCACCTGTCATGCACTCGGATCAAATAGCTCTGTAATCAGCCCTTCTCTGGCCGCTTGGTTACCGCTGATTATCCTCTCGCCCGTCGCCTATTTTAACGGCGCAGCAATCTGGTAATCCGACACCGTTGGAGTTTTCGATATATCGATGGTGCTGGGAATAGTGTTGAGGAGCGGAGCAGTATTAGTTGCCACCAAGTACCCCTGCACCTAGTACACTACTACCTGGCATTGCACCTTAGTTTGCACCGCCGGAAAACCCACCGCCTTCAGGATTTGCCTGACCCTGTTGTTCTTGTGGCTGTCCGATGACCTTGGCTGTTTCCACATCAAGGTATTCATCCACGGCTACCAGCTTTTCTTGTTTTGAGCCATTCAGCATTTTATCGGCAATCTGTTCACCAACTAGTAAATCAAAAGTAGTTTTGCGATTTTCGTCTGGGCACAAATCATTTTGGTGATAAAACATGACTTCCGCCAAAGCCCTGAGAGGGTTGCTTGGTTTATCTGAAACCAATGGTATCAATCGATTTGATTGAACAATCTCAGCCGTCAGGGTTGGTGGTATTTTCCGCATTTTATAAGACATATCCAACATCTTAATAACTTTTTCGATGGCCGTATCAAGTGGATCTGGCTTCTTTTCTTTCTTGGCCTTTTCACGTTCAACTTGCATGGTGATATTGATCAGCGCTGAAGTTGATTGGATTTTTCGCCGCGAGGCGACGTCGTGTAATTGAAGCGTCGTTGTAGTTCGGACCAGATTAGCTTTAGGGACAGGAACCACTTGCACATTAAACAACAGCACAGCATCGATCCCTTCAGCAGCCGCTCGACCTAAGACTCCATCGGTCGTTCCTTGACCGAGCATTGTGACACCAGGCATGATCGCTGAGGATTTTTTTGCACCACCGCCTTCACCGCCCATACCACCCATCATGCCGCCGTCCATGCCGCCATCCATGCCGCCATCCATGCCACCCATCATGCCGCCGTCCATGCCACCCATCATGCCGCCTCCCATGCCGCCGGATCCTCCGCCTGAACTTCTTAGGGCGGTCTGCAGCACAGTGCCGAAGTCACCTTTTTGAATTCGCTCTCTTAGTTTTGCAACAACTATTTCACCAAGTTCACCGGTATATTTTGTGAGATCAGCGGGAAGACCACTTCCACCTCCCATGCCTCCCATACCTCCCATCATGTCTTCCATGCCGCCCATCATGCCGTCCATCATGCCGTCCATACCTTCGCCGCCAAGCCCGCCAGTATTTCCTGACGGACGATTGCCTCCAATTTGTGGCAATTTTTGATCTGTTCCAATTGGCTTGGGATCGCCTGAGAATCCCTTGCTCTCTGTGATTTCAAGACCAATACCAATTCGCACTGCTAATGCTGGTTGCTTGATGGCATCCACCCAACGATACTTCGATAGGATAGCCGCAAAATTATCATCTGCAATCGCAGCAGCATAAGTCAATTCGATACCCTGTTTATCATTTCCAGATTCGAACGATTGGCTAGCAAATTCGGCGAGGGTCTTTGGAGCAGATTGACTTCCACCGCCCATACCGCCCATGCCACCCATCATTTCACCCA
>JABHUV010000113.1 GCA_018658605.1 Planctomycetaceae bacterium
CCACAAGGCGGTCCGGCTGACTTCATTGAACGAATCAAAGGATTTGATCAAAACAACGATGGTAAAATCACCAAGGATGAAATGCCTGAACGAATGCAAGCAATGATTGAGCGTCTTGATACTAATAAAGACGGAGCGATCGATAATAAAGAACTTGCTGCGTTGAAAGATCGTCTTGCCCAAGGTGGTCAAGGTCAACGACCTCAAGGACAGCAAGGTCAACGACCTCAAGGACAACAGGGTCAACGACCTCAGTTCAATCCAGCGGACATCATCAAACGCATTAAAGAATCCGACAAAAACAAAGATGGCAAAATCACCAAAGACGAATTGCCAGAACAAATGCAACGAATGTTCCCCCGCATCGATACAAACCAAGATGGTGCAATCGACCGTGAAGAACTAGCCGTTATGGAACAACGGATGGCTCAGCGCGGCCAACCTGGTCAACGTCCAGAAGGACAACCCGGCCAACGCCCGCAAGGTCAACCTGGTCAACGTCCAGAAGGACAACCCGGCCAACGCCCGCAAGGTCAACAAGGGCAAGGACGAGGATTGCCACCACTGCCGGTCTTGCAAGCGTTGGACACAAACCAAGATGGCGAAATTTCCGGTGACGAAATAGCCAATGCTGTCAAAGCACTTAAGTCGCTTGATAAAGACGGCAATGGCAAACTGACCATGGAAGAACTCATGCCAGCTCGTGGTCCACGCGAAGGCGGTCAACCAGGCCAAGGCGGACGCCCAGACGGAATTCGACCTGACAACAATGGTCGCCCACCCGCTGCTGGTCAAGGAGGGAATCGACCTCAACGGCCCACCCGCCCTGAATGATCTGCTTGATCAAGAAGTATATGCAGAACAAACACTAAGAAACTCCACTGCATGAAGCAGTGGAGTTTTCTTTTGGTATACTAAATCTATCACTCCTTTAATCTGTGCTTTCTGTTCCATTACTAGGTTGTTGTACATTGCGAAATTGCTACATATTAGCACTACTGCTAAGCCATTTAACATGTACATTTGGGGGCCTCTCTGAGCATTTGCTACATGCCAATTGCGAAGCTCAATCGCAACTCAAACATTTGTTAGACCAATATGCCGCCAACCGACAAAGTCGTAAATTCGTCGAACAATTTCTCGCTCTGGCGGCCGAGCAACCTAATACAACAGCTTCGCTCGATGCACTTAGCTGGGTCATCAAGCGATTCGAATCGGGTAACTATGCTGATCGAGCATTGGTTTTGTTAGCAACACATCACGCGGCAGCGGTTAATGTAGATGAAATTTTTATCTACATTGGTAACAATCCCTCATTACAAGTTGGCACGTTTTACCGTCAAGTGATCGCTGCTAACAAAAACCCAGCGGTTCTAGGTAAAGCCCATTTTCGCTTGGGTATTTATCTAATGCGGCAGCTTGAAATTTCTCGAGAAGTCCAAGCAAAACTCGAAGCCCGCGAAAAATATGATCTATTTTATGGAAAGGACTTAACCGCATATCTTCTAGCAATGAATCACGCACAGAATCGTAAGGAAGCGTTGCAACATTTCGTAGTGATAAAACAGCAATACGCATCTGTTAAAACCTATCAAGGACAACTAGGCCCTCTGGCGAATATCGAAGAATTCAAGCTTGCCCATTTGAGCGTTGGTGGAGTTGCTCCAGAAATCATTGGGCAAGACGTATTTGGCAAACCGCTGAAGTTATCAGATTTCCGCGGCAAAATTGTGCTGCTGGATTTTTGGGGAGATTGGTGTGCTGCCTGTCGAACGCTTTATTCCTTCAACCGTTCCTTACATCAAAAAATGGATGGCCGTCCATTCGCCCTAGTTGGAGTAAATAGTGATACAAACCGAGATCTAACTCGCCGTATCATGAAAATTCAACAAATCCAATGGAGCAATTTTTGGAACGGGGGAAGCCGCTTTGGAGAAACATCAACTCAGTGGGGCGTAAAAACATGGCCCGTTTTATACGTCATCGATGGTAAGGGAATCATCCAACTTAAAAGCGTCGGTGGGCATAACCGCGCGGAAATCCTACAACTCATTGAAAAACTAACGGCCGAACTTGAACAGAAACAATCTAAATCTACCAATAACAAACGCTAACTAAAAAAGATCCTACGCATGAAAAACCATTTTCTTACGTTCGTCAGTACCGTGATGTTTTACAGTTTAGTAGCAGGACTTACCACAACAACAACTGTCTGTGATGCGACTGAACCTGCTTGGGAGTCCTTATTTAACGGCAAAAACCTCAAGGGTTGGAAAAACCCATTTGATTGGGGTCAAATTGCCGTGAACAAGGATAAAGAAATTGTCTTACGTGGTGAACGTAAATATTTTTTGGTTTCCGATCGTAGATTCAAAGATTTTGAATTGGAAGTCGAACTCAATGTACCTGCCGGCGGAAACAGTGGCATTCAATTTCGATCACATTATCATCACAATCGACTGTGGGGATATCAGGCTGAGGTAGATACTTCTGATCGCCAATGGGCAGGTGGACTTTATGATGAGGGTCGGCGGGCTTGGTTAGTGCCACTCAAAGATAATCCAACAGCTCAAGCTGCCTTCAAAAATAGTGTCTGGAACCACTATCGTATTCGGGCGATCGGAGATCATATTCAAATCTGGGTAAACGGCATTGCGACGGTCGACACCCATGATGCAGTCACCGCTGAAGGTTACATCGCTCTGCAGCATCACGGCGAAAAAGGTTTAACCTACCGGTTCCGAAATGTTCGTATCCGTGAAATCGAGCCGCCACCTGTATTAAATCTAATCACATTTGGTTCATGCTGTCGGCAGGAGCGTGAACAACCCATATGGGATACGATCGCTGCTCAACAATCGCAGCTTTTCTTAATGATCGGCGATAATATCTATGGTGATTCAGAGGACATCGATATTTTACGAGCTAAATATGAAATGCTTGGCAACAATCCAGGCTTTAAGAAACTCCGTGCCGCAACACCGTTTTTAGCAACATGGGATGACCACGATTATGGCGTCAACGATGGGGGTGTCGAATTCCCTATCAAAAAAGCATCTCAACAGTTGTTCAATGATTTTTTCAATGTTCCCCAAGGTGCGGGTAGTCGACGGCATCAAGGTGTTTATGATTCACATGTCTTTGGACCCATCGGAAAACGAGTGCAAGTTATTCTGTTAGATACACGATATCATCGGACTCCGCTGCTTAAGTGGCCCCAGGACAAACGTAAAACTCCTGGACCCTACGCACCTAACTCAGACCCAGCAGCTACTATCCTCGGAGCGGAACAATGGAAATGGCTCGAGCAACAAATGCTTGTGCCTGCGGAAATTAGAATTATTGCATCAAGCATCCAATTTTTGCCGGCCGAGCATGGTTGGGAAATGTGGGAAAACTATCCACATGATCGCAAGAGGTTACTCGATCTCATTAGTTCAAGCGGCGGACGATCGATCGTCATCAGTGGTGACCGTCATATTGCAGAGATTTCCAAAATCACAATCGGCGACCGACAATTTGACATCTATGACATCACATCCTCCAGCCTTAATGTACCAAGTGGTGGTGGAAACGCTGGAGAACCTAATCGTTATCGTACGGTCGATGACAATTATCCCCATGTGAACTTTGGATCAATCGAGATCAACTGGGACAAGAAAGATCCTGAAATTGAGTTGAAAATTCACAACCTACAAGGTCAAACCGTATTCCTAAATCAATTTCGCCTGTCCAACCTCACCGCTAAATAAGCAAGCAGGTAGGCTTAACTGACAATTTCACGAACAACCTGGCCATGTACATCAGTAAGACGAAACCGGCGGCCTTGATATCGATACGTAAGCTGTTCATGGTCGATACCCAATTGGTATAGCAATGTCGCATGAAAATCATGAACGTGCATAGGGTTTTCATGAATATTGTAGCCTAATGGTCCCGTTTCCCCATAAGTAACTCCACCCTTATACCCACCGCCAGCCAGCCACAATGAAAAACATCGAGGGTGATGATCACGACCGAAATTATTATCGTTCAATTTCCCCTGGCAATAATTAGTACGACCAAATTCTCCACCCCAAATAACAATCGTATCTTCCAACAAGCCACGTTGTTTTAAATCCATCACCAGCGCTGCTGAAGCTTGGTCGGTCTCTTTCGCTTGCCCTCGTAGCCCTCCCACTAAACCCCCGTGTTGGTCCCAACCTGGATGATAGAGTTGAACAAACCGCACACCTCGCTCCGCTAATCTCCTCGCTAGCAAACAATTTGCAGCAAACGAACCTGGCTGGCGAGCAGTATCACCGTACAGCTTAAAGATATGTTCGGGTTCGTCAGCAACATTTGTGACATCTGGAATCGAAGACTGCATGCGAAATGCAAGTTCATATTGCGCGATACGATCTTCCAAATTGGGATCTGCTGATTCGGCAAGCTTCAGTTCATGTAATTCCCGCAGTCGATCCAACATCAATCGCCTACCGGTGGAATCTAATCCTTGGGGGTTACTCAAGTACAACACGGGATCTTTACCGCTACGAAAACGAGTCCCTTGATATTTAGAGGGTAAAAATCCACTGCCCCAAAGGCGTGTGATAAGAGGTTGTCCACCTTTGTTCTTCGTTACTAAAACGACAAAGGAAGGTAGGTTTTCATTTTCCGTGCCCAGTCCGTAATCTAACCAAGCCCCCATGCTAGGTCTCCCAGGAAATTGAGAGCCGGTTTGCATGTGCGTCACTGCAGGGCCATGGTTAATCGCTTCGGTGTGCATCGATCGCACGATACACAACTCATCTGCGATTTTCGCGGTCTGTGGCAATAATTCACTTATCCATTGTCCACTTTCACCATGCTGTGAAAATTTAAACGGTGATTTTACCAGTGGCAACGAAGCTTGATTACCACTCATTGATGTTAACCGTTGTCCCTTGCGAATATCGCTCGGTAATTGTTCACCATGAAATTTTTCCAGTTCCGGTTTGTAATCAAAAAGATCAATTTGCGAGGGACCACCGCTCTGAAACAAATATATAATACGTTTTGCCTGAGGCACTCTTTCTAATTTGTAATGCCCCTTTTCCTTCGCAGTAGCAACCTTGGGAGTCGCCAACATTTGGCTTAAAGCAATCGAACCCAAGCCCATTCCAAACTGTTGCAACATTTCCCGACGCCCCATACTACTGGGATGATCGTAGCCGCTACACTGTTGAGTCACGGTTGGAGATGGTGAATTAATTTTTGAATTGGAGTCTTTCATCGTTTGTTTATGCCTTTTGCATAACATAGTGGTTGGACATCGGCTAACGTCGAATCGTACACTCGTCGAAATTAATTAACAGGTTTACGACCATTCCCATCGCTGCAACTTGCGTTGCCGGTAACGTTTCGTCGACCGGAGCATCTCCGGTTTTCAAAAACTGAGTGACTTGCTCGGGTCGTTTTGCAAAATAGTCAAATTGTTGCAGATACGCTTTACCCAAAACAGCAGATTCTCGTTCATTCGGAAAACGGCTGGTGAATCTGCGAAATAATTCATTGATACCTGCGGCGTGATCATCACCATATTTCTTAACCATCGCTTGCCCTACAACCCGAGCTGCCTCAATCAACTGCGGGTCGTTGAGTAACACAATTGCATGTAACGGTGAAGCAGTACGTTCACGTTTGACACTACAGACTTCTCGCTTTGCAGCATCCAGAGTCATCATAACTGGCGCCGGACCAGTACGTTTCCAATAGGTGTACAGACTGCGACGATATAATGAATCGCCCTTGTCTCGACTAACTGCCTTAAATGACTCGGCTACTTCGTACGGTTTAACTGAAGGCCCACCCGTTTTATCAACTAATAATTCACTGACTGACAATACATTATCTCGCAGCATCTCAGCTGAAAACTGAAAACGATTCGCATGCGTAAGAAGCCTGTTCTCTGGATCGAGCGTTGCGATCTCTGGTGAAACCAATGAACTTTGTTGGTAGGTTGCAGACAATACAATTTGACGAATGAGTGATTTCGTATCCCAATTGGATTCCATAAACGTAGCGGCGAGCCAATTTAATAACTGCGGATGCGTCGGTGTTTCCCCTTGGTTGCCAAAATCTTCTGGGGTGCGGACAAGTCCCTGCCCAAGAAGCATCTGCCAAATACGATTTACGGCAACACGTGAGGTCAAAGGGTGACTGGGATCCGTTAACCAGCGAGCCAACGTCAAGCGGTTCGCCGTTGAGCTTGTTTTATTTCCGGAAGGTGTTGAACGGGGAAACACCGCTGGTGTGTTTGGCGCGACAACCTCCAACGGATCATCATAAACTCCACGATTAAGTACAAACGTTGGACGACGCTGTTGCATTTCCTGCATCACCATAATTTCTTGAAGGCCATCGTTCAACTTATTGTGTGCCTCACGAGCTTGTTTCAAATTTGCTTGCTGCTCCGACCATGGTTTATGGTACAGCGACAAAAACATGTCGAACAATTCAGTGCGAGTCGTTTTGTCTAGATCACGACTGGGCAGTTTTAAAGCATTAGGCTGCAATTCATTTGAAAATAACATTTTGATTTCTAACGGAGTTATTGCCCGCTGGAATACGCGGAACTCATCAACAGCACCGCCACTGAATCCCAAATCACGAAACCGTTCTCCAATGGCGATATTGGCACCACCACTGCCCGTAATATTTTTAACTAAATGATCGCGGACCACGTAAGTTTCTGCTAACTCGCCATCCACAAACAGTTGCAATCCAGCAGCGCGACTTGAACCATCATAGACCATCGTCACATGCACCCATTTATCAATGGGTAATTCTGCGGTAGTTCGCACACGAATTGCATTACCTGGCCAAAAATGAATCAAAGACGCACTCAATTCACCTTCTTCAATTAACAACTGATATCCACGACTGGCGGAATCCGTACAGGCTCGTGAACGATGAAACACTACGGCACGCTCTTTACGATCCGGAGTTTTCATCCAAAGGGAGACAGAAAAGGGAGTGCTGCGAGTAAAGTTGCCAACAGAGAGATTCACTGCATCGTCACCAGTCAATTGAATCGCTTGACCTACTTTACCCGGTACTGATTTGTTCGCGCCTAATTTTGTGTCCTCAAATTGCAAATGCTCCACTTCACCTATCGCAGTGCTTAATTCTCCGACATCTTGAAATTTGGGGCGATTCTGCAACCACGAATCAAATGCCATAAGGGAGGATTCTCGGATAGCGGTCAATTTTTTTTGTTCCACTTCGACTTGTGCAACTAAGGCAACAAGCTGTGCCTTTTGATCGGCGGAAGTAATAGCTAAAGTCGGCGTAGGTACGGAGGAAGTAAAATAAGAATAGAGGCCGGCTTCATCGATGTTGTTAAAATAAGCATACAGTTGGTAATACTCTGCCTGTGAGAATGGATCATATTTGTGGTCATGGCAGCGGCAACATTCAAATGTTAATCCCAAAAATGCGGTTGCAAAGGTATGTGTACGATCCGCAACGTATTCCACGCGGAACTCCTCCGGTGTGCTACCACCCTCTACTTTTTGCGAATGCAGTCGGTTAAAAGTGGTTGCTAGACGCTGATCATCCGTTGCCTCAGGCAATAAATCACCGGCAATTTGCTGCGTTATGAATCGATCATAGGGTAGATTACTGTTGTACGCATTGATAACCCAATCCCGCCACCGCCAGACTTGCCGATCACGGTCAACTTGGTATCCGTAAGTGTCACTATAGCGGGCAACATCCATCCAGATAGATGCCATCCGTTCACCATAATGCTCACTTTTTAAGAGTTCATCTACAATTGCTATGTAAGTTGTCTCATTGGGAGACGCCAAATAGCGATCTAACATCTCAATAGATGGTGGTAATCCAGTTAAATCGAATGCGACCCGACGAATGAGAGTTTCAGAAGTCGCTTGCTTCGCCGGAAATTGTTTGGCTTGTCGCAGACGCTGCCAAACAAAACGGTCAATGTCGTTGCGAATCCAAGTCGATTTACCTACTCGTGGAAGAGCAGGTTTTACCACTTTTTCAAAGGACCAATGGTTACTCCATTTGGCCCCTTGAGAAATCCATCGTTTAATGAGTTCAATTTCAGAGGGACTCAAACTGAGCTTTGAATCCTGAGGTGGCATCTTTTGATCTACATCTGTTTCCGCTACTCGCAAAAACAACTCGCTACGGTGAGGCTTACCGGCAACAATTATTTCTCCACCATTGGAGCTCAAAGCCGCAAGCGCTTCATCTCGCAAATCTAACCGCAATTCGGCCTCGCGAGATTGAGCGTCTGGGCCGTGGCAGGTGTAACAACGATCCGAAAGAATTGGTTTTATATCTCGCGCGAAATCGACTTGATTTGGTTTCTCTGCCAGCGCGGCGGGAGAAACTGCAAAGCTTAAAAATAACAGCAGTTTTTGCAAGCTTCTCATGGCTAGTGAATGTTAACTATTAATCGAAGGGAGAAGATATGTCGGACGTTGATTGCTTGGACAAAATAACATTGTACCACGCCCGAGGTGCTTAAGCGATGCAGAATCATTGACCGATACATCGCCATTAACTTACAAGCGCAGTAAAAAAGCCCGCTGCCTTTTCAGACAACGGACTTTCTTAGATTGTTAAACCAAATTTGGCTTAGCCTTCAGCTGGAGCTTCTGCGGCTTCTTCAGCTGGAGCTTCTGCTGGTTCTTCAGCTGGTTCTTCAGCTGGAGCTTCTTCGCCTGGATCTTCGCCTGGATCCTCGCCCATTTCGCCGATTTGGGATTCCATTTCAGTGCCAAGTTCAGCTGGATCCGGTCCACCGGGTACTTCTTCAACTGCTGTACCACATCCAGCAATACCAATAAGTCCTGCTACCATGAATGCAGCAATAATCTTTGTAATCTTCATGTTATTTCCTCAAATAAAAAAATGGTCTAAACCATCAACGAATGGGTTTCTGTCTTAATGCAGACCCAATCCGCCTAAGAATTATTCCCAAAAAAATGTCTACTACTAATTAAAACAAGTTTTCATCGTTTTTAACAGCCAGTTTCACAAAAAAACCCCCCCATTTTAAGATTCACCCATTGAAATGCTGCAAAAGCTGAACTAATCCTGTTCTCTAACATATTGCACCATCATATAAACCTGTTATTGCTAAAAAATCACACGGTGAGCAATAAAACATTCAGTAATTTCCGGGTATCTCATGAAAGAGTTGTACACCCAATCATCACTAGGTTCAATTTGTGCGATTTCTATTGCACTTCGATCATTTCAATGCGAAAAAATAATGTCGCATTGGGAGGAATCGAGGGAGGACTGCCTTGAACACCATAACCAAGGTCTGGTGGAATTTCTAATTCAATCATTCCTCCGACCGAACACATCTGGCACCCTTCGGCAAAACCAGGGACGACTAGGTCAAGTTTCATTAGGCTAGCGAATCCAATAGTATAGCTTGTATCGAAAATATCCTTGTTGCCATTCTCATCGAGAATCCACCCTTGATAATGTACCCAGCATTCATCGATTCCTATAGGTCGTGGACCACTGGCCTCTCTGAGCATCCGCCACTTTAATCCACTTGCCGTCTCGGTAAATGGCCGCTCGAGCGCACCTTCATCCATCTGTTGTGGATCCCATTTAGGGGCCCGCGTACAACCAGCTATAAGGGCAATAACCAAAAATAGAGTGGTGGCAAATAACGCAGCAGTGAAGTTCTTAGAAGTGTTCATTTATGAGTCGCGGTGTAATCTCAAACGATAATTGGTTAAGGGAATGCTCAAAAGCTAACATACGCAATGGTACGTCAGACCGCTAGTTTTGTTCAATACAATATAAATCGGTAATGGAGCGAATATATAGTGAATTGCCAACAACCGCTGGCGACGCATGAAATCCCGACTCAAACTTACCACTACTGATTTTCTTGAATTCGGGGCTACACCGTAATACGACGCAGCTACCTTCGACTGCGAAGCAATACATATTTCCATTTGCAAAGATCGGAGAAGCACGGAATTCACCAGTGCCCGCTCGCATTTGCCAAACCATTTTTCCCGTCTTCGCTTCGAGGCATGTTGCCACGCCGGCATCATTCATCATATAGAGATGATCTTTTATTAAAAGCTGTGACGCACGTTTTGGCACTGCTTTTGAAAACTCCCAAGCAATATGTGTTTCGGAAACGTCCCCTGTGCCGCCCGGTCTCACCGCCACCATCGCGCGAGCTCCATCACCCGCCGAGATATACAACAAGCCATGACCAAACAACGGTCGAGCAGCTGCATTCATGCCACCATGATTCACTCGCCATAAAACAGTACCTGTCGCTAGATCATATGAAATCGTTTCCGTTGCGCTAGGCGAAATAGCTTGTCGCTTCCCTGCCACCTCAATGATCGTAGGCGTACTATAGGCCTTTTTCCGGTCGCCATTGTCTGTACCATAATTAATATTACGGTCGGTTTTCCAAATCGTTTTACCTGTTTGCTTATCCAACGCAACCACAAACTGAACATCAAAACCGTCGTAGGAAATAATTATTCGATCGTCGTCAATCACCGGAGATGCTGCAGGACCCCGCCAATGATTGCATTGAAAATCTCGTCGCTCCCATTTTTTCTTACCTGTTGCTGTATCAATAGCCGCTGTGCCATAGCTACCAAAATGAACATATAGTGTGCCTGCTTCAATGGCTGGGGTGGGTGAAGCGTAACTATTTGTTGGGTGGCGAAAACGAATGTCGTCTAAGGCACTTTCAAATACAACAATGTCATACAGTGTTTTTCCAGTACGGCGATCAATACAAATCGCTGACATTTTTACACCATCCTCTGTAGCGGTGGTTAACCAAATCTGATCTTTCCAAATTACTGGCGAAGACCAACCGCGACCGGAAATTGGGACTTTCCACTTTACGTTTACACCTTCGCTTATTTCCAGTGGTAGTTGAGCATCGTCGGCACGACCATCTCCTGCGTCGCCTCGAAAATGAGACCACGTTTCACCTGCGTGAATGAAAGATGTTGAAAGTACAAAACAAACACAAAGCAAGCTACGAAAAAACATAATAGAATACCCAAGAGATGAATTGAAAGCACCAAATCATAGTATAGCAGATTATGAAACCACCATTTGTGGTTGTGGTCTGCAAGAACAAAAAACAAATAGTCAGAACCACCCCTGCGGATCATATTTAATGAAGATTCCGTTTTAATCCCTCAACCGACCTACGGTTGTTGCTGGATTTCGGCTTTTGTCATGTTACGCACGACAAGTAATACTTCGCAAACCAAATCCGCGCCGAGAATCGGTTTATTGGATGGCTGTGATTGCGGTAATTCACCCCGTTTAACACCGCTGGGGCGAGGAGTTGGTTCTGTGAAATCAAACTCGATTGCACTCGTTGCCGCACGAGGGTTAGCTAAGAATACGAGAGTCGTCATAAGTTGACCGGCTTTACCTTGCCACTGCTTTAGTCGCTCTTGATATGCCGCTTTGGCAGATTGGTTTGGTTTTTCAGCAGGTATGCTTGCCCATTGAGCATTAACGGCGTCGTGCAATAGATCAAACGTCCTCATGTCCCTAGGTAACATTGCCAAATTAAATCGATACTTTGCAATATCTTTATGCCGAGAGTGGATATCCAACCGTGTTTGGTCAACTTGCATTCCCGTACATACCATATAAATCAAATCTACTTGTCCGGCTATCTCGGGTGGTTCTTGTCCTTCCATTGGTTTTTTGATGACACCGTCAAGATAGCGTGTTCCCAACAACTGAGCTTCCAATGCTGATGGCACTTCGAGTCCATCATCATAAACAATCCCATTTTTCATTAAGATGTCTTTAACGACTCCATTCTCTACACCCTCAGGTGTTACACCAACTTCAATGACAAACAACAATTTTCCCATCAACAGTGATTCCATCCCAACCATATTTTCCATGTCTTGAAGGCTAGGTTTATTGGTAGGACCAACAACTGTATTTTTGTCTGGCTGGTTTGGAATCTTGGGTTTGTCTGGAGTTTCAGGAGGGTCAGGCTCAACAGCGACCACTGGATTCTGGTTATCCGGGACGACCATGCCTGGATCTACAACACCGTCAACTGGTTCTATATTATTATCAGAACCATCAACAAGGTCGGAGCCGTTTAAAGAACCTTCGCTATTAGGTGTATTTGGGTCAATTTGATTTACCAAAGGTTGCCCATCGGTATTCTTTATTGCTGGGCCAGTCGGCCATAACGTAAATGCTAGAAATAAACTTGCCGCTAATACGGACAACCCGACCCAAATCGGTTTCATTTTCCGCGTTGCCGGCAGCGACCCCAATTCAATCACGTCATTAGCCGCACAGTTGCTGTCATTGGCAATCGCACTAAGGACTTGTTCGGTAAACGCAGATCCCAGTTCTTTTTCTTCATTCTTGAACGACTTTAATCCGCTTTGAATTGCGATTAGCTCGTCCATAATCTTAGCTGCTTCTGCATCATCAACTAGGAACGCTTCCACCTCAGCGCATTGCGTTGGATCAAGTTGACCATCTATATAGTCACTCATCATTGATTCAGCGTCATTCGTATTGTGCAGAAATTCAGTCATTGAATGTAAACAATGTTCATTGGCCATACATAGTGTGCTAATCGTCTATAAAAACGACGTTACCAACGTAATATTCGCCTAAATAGAAAAACCTGTCAAACATATTGTATGATCAATGACACAAATATATAAAAAACACCAAAAACGGGGACTGATATGTAAATTCCCCGCCCTGACAACCTAATGGTCCCAGTGACTCCAATCACACCATATACATCTATTCGCAAGGTAAATTTGTTTGCAGTACAATGCATGGCATGAAAAGCCTACAACATGTCGCTAATCCATTGAGCCTCTGTGTTTTATTGTTATGTACGTCAGTCGCAGCGGCTGCACCGAACGAAGAAGGGGTTGATTTTAGCCAAGATATCCTGCCGATCCTTTCGAATAATTGCTATCAATGCCACGGCCCAGATGAAGCCGCGCGAGAATCTGATCTGCGACTAGACACACAACAAGGCGTCTACGAGCAACTTGAATCTGGCGAGCATGCAGTTGTTCCTGGGAAGCCTAATTCCAGCGCCCTGCTACACCGAATCTTAAGCGACAATCCTGATCTGAAAATGCCACCTAGTCATGCCAATCGCCAATTGACGCAGCACGACAAAGAATTACTGCAACGCTGGATAAAGCAAGGAGCGCCCTATCAAGGTCATTGGGCGTTTACCGCACCACAACAAGCGGAACTTCCGCGAGTACGTAATCGGAAACAAGTTGCCAACCCCATCGATTCTTTTCTACTTAATCAACTCGAACAACACCGACTCAACTTTGAACCGGTCGCCGACCCCGCAACACTCATTCGACGTTTAACACTCGATCTTACCGGACTACCACCGACGATAGCTGAAATCGACGCTTTTCTAGGAGATAAACAACTCGGGGCTTATGACCGGCTCATCACTCGATTATTCAAGTCACCACACTACGGCGAACATATGGCCCGCTTTTGGCTCGACGCTGCTCGCTACGGAGATACCCACGGTCTGCATCTCGATAATATTCGCAGTATCTGGCCCTATCGGGATTGGGTCATCAACGCCTTTAGTAACAACATGCCATTTGACCAATTCACCGTTGAGCAGCTCGCCGGTGATTTATTACCAGAACCGACACTGGCTCAACGCGTTGCTACCGGCTTTAATCGCTGCAATGTAACGACCAGCGAAGGTGGATCGATTGCTGCTGAATATCTAGTTCGTTATGCAGTTGACCGGGTCGAAACAACTTCCACGGTCTGGATGGGCTTGACCCTTGGTTGTGCCGTTTGCCACGAACATAAATTTGATCCTATTTCACAACAAGAGTTCTATCAATTGTTCTCGTATTTTTACAGCTTGACCGAAAAAGCGATGGACGGCAACGCGTTGTTGCCACCGCCGATCGTCCAAGTACCCTCGATACAGCAATCCAAGCAAATCGCTCAGTTAGAATCTGAAATTCAACAATGGGAGAGGAAACTACAACAAGCCATTACCGATTTTGAATATCAAGAGGTGCCGGCTTTAGATAATGAACCAAAAATCGTCGAACGCTACGATTATGTCTGGTTCGATGACACACCGCCGACAGGTGCAAAACTTACTCAATCCGGTCACCCGTGGAAATATGTAACCGCTCCTGAACATCCCGTCTTTCACGGTGAAAAGGCAACACACCGATCGGAAAAAGGACTTACGCAACACCTATGGCAAAATGCTCCTGAACCGCTGAAAATCGGTAAAGACGATATCTTATTTACTTATGTTTACCTCGATCCTAAGAACCCACCTAAAGAGATTATGTTGCAGTTCAATGAGAGCAACTCATGGGAACATCGAGCCATCTGGGGTGATAATCTGATTGATTGGGGCAATACAAATACACCCAGTCGACTACGAATTGATGATTTACCTGAAACTGGGAAATGGATTCGCCTCGAAGTCGCCGCAGCTAAAGTAGGTCTCAAGCCCGGTTCGCAAGTAACCGGCTGGGCCTTCACTCAATTCGGCGGCAGTGCATATTGGGATTACGCTGGGATAAACACACTGACAGTACAAGCCAAGACGGAGTTTAAATCTCAGCGAACATGGGAATTGACACAAAGTGCAGGGGATATCAGTAAATTATCTGCAGCTGTCCAAGCGGCGTTGAAGGTAAAAGCACCCGACCGTAATTCCGATCAAAAAAGTGAACTGCGATCTTATTTTCTCACTCATGTGTATGCGGAAAGTCGCAAACTAATCACACCTTTCCATCATGAAGTTGACATGCGCCGCCAGCGTATTGCAGAGATCCAAAAACAGGTCGTGAGTACATTGGTCATGGAAGATATGCCCAAAAAACGACAGGCATACTTGCTGATTCGCGGTGAGTATACCCAACAAGGCGAAGCGGTTGAGTCCGGTGTGCCGGAGATTTTACCGGCATTACCCGCTGATGCGCCTAACAATCGATTAGCATTGGCCCGATGGCTTATTGCACCGGAACACCCACTGACGGCTCGGGTCATCGTTAATCGTTTCTGGCAACAGTTATTTGGCGTCGGTATCGTCAAAACCTCCGAAGATTTCGGAGTCCAAGGTGAACGACCTGTACATCCAGAATTGCTTGACTGGCTCGCAGTTGAATTTCAAGCAAGCGGATGGGATGTCCAGTACTTGATGAAGCTGTTAGTTACATCGCATGCATATCGTCAATCCTCGTTTATCTCGGACAAAAAACATCAACTCGACCCCGAAAATCGTTTACTAGCACACGGCCCTCGTTTTCGAATGGACGCGGAAATGATCCGCGATGTTGCTCTGTTTCACAGTGGGCTATTGGTCAAGACTATAGGTGGCCCGAGTGTCAAACCTTACCAACCAAAGGGAATTTGGAAGGCGGTTGGTTATTCCGGCAGCAACACCGTTAAATTTTCTCGGGATCAAGGTGAGAAGCTCTATCGTCGTAGCATGTATACCTTCTGGAAACGGACAGCTCCGCCACCATCGATGCAAATATTCGATGCACCTTCACGCGAATCCTGTGCAGTGCGACGTAGTCGAACCAATACTCCAATGCAAGCTTTAGTTTTGATGAACGATGAACAGTTCGTTGAAGCGGCGCGGCAGTTCGCACAACGTATGCTTACCACCGGCGGAGAATCCGACCGTGATAAATTGGCGTTTGGGTTTCGTAGTGTCACTTCGAGATTCCCCACAACCCAAGAACTTGACATTATGGTTGCTGTATTAAGAGATCATCGGCAACGGTATCACGGGGACCAAGAAGCGGCTCAGCAATTAATACATATTGGTGAGTCAACGGTCGATGAGACACTCGACGCCCAAGAGCTTGCAAGTTGGACAATGATTGGCAATCTACTGCTCAATTTAAACGAAACTATCACTAAAAACTAATCAGCTAGAGTATCCTTACGGGGTTTCTGAACTCACGAGGTAATCCCGCAAAAACGATTATGCATATTCAAAATAATCCATTATTAATTGAGCAAGCAAAATTGGCTAACCGTCGTCAATTCTTTGGCAGCGCTGCGACTGGTATTGGCGGTATGGCTCTCGCTTCACTGCTTAATCCAGAATTGTTTGACAGAAAAATCCAGGCCCAAGAGGGTCGGGTACCGGACATTCAATCGGGAGCTGCTGGGATATTACAGCAGCAACATTTTCCCGCCAAAGCCAAACGGATTATCTATTTGTTTATGTCTGGTGCGCCGTCTCAATTAGATATGTTCGATTACAAACCCGGTTTGGTCGACATGTTTGACAAAGATCTACCAGATTCGATACGTAATGGTCAACGAATTACCACGATGACTTCCGGACAGTCCCGTTTGGCTATAGCACCATCTAAGTTTAAATTCTCTCAACACGGTGAAAATGGGACGTGGTTTAGTGAATTATTACCACACATGTCGAGTGTTGCGGATGATATCGCCGTTATCAAGACGGTGAATACCGAAGCCATCAACCACGATCCGGCAATTACCTACATCACAACGGGTAGTCAGATTCCAGGACGCCCAAGTTTAGGAGCTTGGTTGTCGTACGGACTCGGCAGTGCCAACCGTGACTTGCCCTGTTTTGTCGTCCTACATTCCACTTGGAGTGCCAAACGAGATGCTCAAGCACTGTATGAACGGTTGTGGGGATCTGGGTTCATGTCAACGCAACATGCCGGCGTGGCTTTGAGGAGTCAGGGAGATCCTGTTTTATATTTATCAAACCCAACAGGGATGCAACGGAAGACGCGGCGGCGGATGCTTGATGCACTGCATGAATTAAACGCTGAGCGGCGTTCGGTTGTGGGAGATCCTCAGATTGATGATCGTATCGCACAATATGAAATGGCATATCGGATGCAGATGTCGATTCCAGAATTGACCGATATTTCCCAAGAAACAAAAAAGGTGCTTGAACTCTATGGAGACGATGTCACAAAACCGGGCACGTTTGCTGCCAACTGCTTGTTAGCGCGGCGTCTGGCTGAGCGAGATGTAAAGTTCGTACAAATCTTTATTAGAGGGTGGGATCAGCATGGGAATTTACCGAGCGATATAACATCGATGTGTAAAGATGTAGACCAAGGCGCGGCCGCATTAATCAAGGACCTGAAACAACGCGATATGTTGAAGGATACATTAGTTGTATGGGGTGGTGAGTTTGGCCGCACGGTATATTGCCAAGGTGGATTGACTAAAGAAAATTATGGTCGTGACCATCACCCACGAAATTATTGTGTGTGGCTCGCCGGGGGAGGGATTCAAGGTGGCATAACCTACGGTGAAACAGACGATTTTTCGTATAACGTTACCGAGAATCCAGTGCACATCCATGATTTGAACGCTACCTTGCTGCACCAACTAGGCATTGACCACGAAAAATTGACCTACCGTTTTCAGGGTCGTGACTTCCGCCTAACAGACATCCATGGCAAAGTGGTCCGTGACTTACTATCTTAGAATCAACAACCACAACCCCTTGCAGCACATTCGTATTCATTTGTAAAAATTAGTGGTCATGACACGCCATCAATAAACACCTTCAGACGATATTAATCCGTAGGGTAAATGCCCGATATTGTTGTAGGAATCGAGGCGAGAGGTTGTTCGAGTGAGTGTTAATTCGGTGACACCAGCGTTGTGTAGCGGGCCGTAATCAGATCGTGAAAATGAATGCTCTGCACAAAACTTACTCAATAGTTCACGCTTAAAGTCAGCGTGCATTACAAAAACCACTTTCAAATCCGTATCCCCAAACTCGGTTAACGTCCGCTCGACAATTCGTTGCACGCGTACAGCAATATCGGCTGCTCCTTCATACGGCTTGCCACCCCACCAGCCCGACTCACCAATGCGCCCTTCAACATCGCAACCGGGAAATTGCTCGACGATCTGCTTCGCCGTTAACCCCGCTTCACCGACATGACCAATCGCGGGGTAACCCGATACACAACCACCGACCTCGTGCAAATCACGCCATACCAATGGATCCAATCCTGTTGCACGCTGAATCGGGACCATCGTCTTCAACGCTCGTAAAAATGGGCTGGTTATCAAAATATCCGGATTCACCGAAGCGAACCATGGCCCTAAATACTCCACTTGTTCAGCACCTAACTCCGTTAACCCCGGATCGCATACTCGCTGCGACTCGTCCCGTGCATTGTTCGCAGACTCTCCATGACGTACTAAGAATAATTGCATGTCCCTAAATGACTTCCTCTGAAAATTTTCGACTTCACTGGTGGGCAGCTTCGTATTGTATCATTTTTTGATATAATTTAGACCGACATCGAGTTGAACACAAAATGATTTGATCGCTCTTAGGAAAGATATCACCTTGAAAGATTTTCAATACGCCGCACCTACTACGATACAAGATGCTACTAGTCTATTAACAGAACACGGATCTGGAGCACGTATTCTCGCTGGAGGCACTGATATTATTGTGCAACTTCGCGAAGGACTGTGTGCAGCTGATATCGTCGTCGACATCAAAAAAATCCCTGAACTTAGCGAGTGTCGATACTCTGATGAATCCGGGCTGTATTTAGGCGCAGCTGTCACCTGCTGTGATATCTATGAAGATGCTGAGTTAGCAGGACGCTACGGAGCACTTGCTGATAGCACCCATATTATCGGCGGATGGCAAATTCAAAGCCGAGCATCCGTGGGTGGCAATCTCTGTAATGCCTCACCCGCTGCGGATACCATTCCCGCTCTAATCGCACTGAATGCTGAAGCTCAAGTTACCGGTCCTGACGGGCAGCGAACTATTGCAGCTGATGCGTTTTGCACAGGACCTGGGAAAAACTCGCTAGCGGATGGCGAATTCGTCGTTGCAATTCAAATCCCTCCACAATCAACTGACATGGGATCTGCCTATCAACGATTTATCCCTCGCAATGAAATGGACATTGCCGTTGTTGGAGTCGGTTCATGGATCGAACTCGACGCCGATGGAAATGTAGCCAACGCTCGAATCAGCCTTGGAGCTGTGGCAGCGACTCCACTGTTTGCCGAACAAGCAAGTCAATTCCTCGTTGGTAAAGAACCAAGTGATGACAACTTCTCGCAAGCCGCAGAATTGGCCAAGCAAATTGCCACACCCATCACCGACATGCGAGGAACCGCTCAATATAGAACGCACCTCGTGGGAGTCCTCGTAACTCGCACTCTCACAACCGCACTTGATCGTGCTCAAGCCTAAACAAACACTGTATTAACTATTCAACCTGAAACTGCCTTTATTACCGACCATAAGGAATTAGAGTGTGACAACTGCCACCAAAAAGATTCATGTGACCACAACCATCAACGGCGAAAACGTTGAATTCCTCTGCGAACCTCGTAACAGCCTCCTCGAAGTCCTCCGTGACACACTAGGCTTAACCGGCTGTAAAGAAGGTTGCAACAATGGAAATTGCGGTGCCTGTACCGTCATTGTCAATAACCGCCCAGTCAACAGTTGTTTGGTATTCGGTGTCGAAGCGGAGGGTGCTGAAATCGAAACTGTCGAAGGCATCGCCGATGGTGAACTGCATCCAATTCAAGAATGTTTCCTAGAGGGCGCAGCATTGCAATGCGGAATTTGTACACCCGGTTTTCTCGTGACAGCAAAAGCACTGCTCGAGAAAAAACCCGGTGCTGCTGAGGAAACCATTCGCTTTGACCTTTCCGGAAACCTTTGTCGCTGTACCGGTTACGACAAAATTGTCCGTGCTATCCAAGAAGCTGACAAACAACTTTCTGCTGCAACCGTCGACTCACCAACCAACGACTAATCATTACATATCACCGACCGTCAATCGCTACGCAACTATAAATCTAGGAGAAACATTACTGTGGCAACAACTCCCTATCGCGTCATTGGAACCCGCCCTGTCCGACACGACGGTGCCGATAAAGTAACTGGAAAAGCAGTTTACACAGCGGATTTCAAACTGCCTGGTTTGCAAGCCGGATTTGTATTGCGAAGTCCGCATCCCCATGCCAAGATCGTATCCATTGACACATCTGCCGCAGAAGCGACCGCCGGTGTCTCCGCTGTCGTGACCGGTGCCGATTTTCCCAATGTACAAGACAAAATCGCCCACCTCGGCGAAGGATCCGTAAATCTTGCACATCTTAGTGCGAACTGCATGGCTAAAGATAAAGTACTTTATAAAGGTCATGCTGTTGCCGCCGTTTCTGCCACAAATGGTCATATTGCTGAAGAAGCAGCTGCGAAGATCGTCATCGAATATGAAGTACTACCCTCAGTAACCGATATTATCGAAGCGATGGCCGACGACGCGCCACTGCTACATGATGATCTATTCACCGACGACCTCGGGCAGAAAGCGGACACCGCCAGCAATGTGGCTGTCCACATGCATTTTGAAAAAGGGGACGTGGCAGCTGGATTTGAACAAGCGGATGTTGTGGTTGAAGCAGAATTTAAGACCGCAACCGTACACCAAGGGTATATTGAACCCCACGCGATCGTAGCCGATTACAACGAAGATGGTCGGGTAAGGTTGTGGACCTCAACGCAAGGGTCGTTTACCTGCCGCCAACAAACTGCTGAAATTCTACAAATCGGCGTCGGCGATGTACTGGTGACTCCCTGTGAAATCGGTGGTGGATTTGGTGGTAAAATTGCCGTCTATCTAGAACCAACGGCAGCCATACTCAGTAAAAAATCTGGTCGCCCCGTCAGTATCCAAATGACACGAACCGATGTCTTTGAAGCAACTGGGCCCACGCCAGCATCATTTATGAAAGTCAAGGTCGGCGCACAAAACGATGGGACACTCATAGCTGGTGAAGCTTGGATTGCCTATGATGCCGGCGCGTTTCCTGGCGGAGTTATCGGCCCTGGATGCATGTGCGTGTTTAGTTGCTATGATATCGAGCATGCCGTCGTCGACGGATATGATGTCTGCGTCAACAAACCACACACGAAAGCCTACCGCGCTCCCGGGGCAACTCAAGTGGCCTTCGCTATGGAACAATTGATGGATGAACTAGCAGAACAACTCGACATCTGCCCCTTGGAAATCCGCATGAAAAATGCCGTTAAAGAAGGTTCGCGTCGAGTCGACGGGCCCGTTTATCCGCAAATTGGATTTGTCGAATGCCTCGAGGCTCTACGCGATAGTGATCACTGGAATTCGCCGCTTGAGGGTGAAAACTGCGGGCGTGGAATCGCGGGCGGTTTCTGGTTCGGCTGCGGTTTGAAATCCAGCGCCGCTTGTTCCGTGAATTCCGATGGCACAATTAACCTACTAGAAGGATCGACCGATATCGGCGGGTCACGGGCCTCCTTAGCCATGCAACTAGCAGAAACCCTAGGAATCGAAGCTTCTGATGTCAATCCGATGGTTGCTGATACAGACAGCGTTGGATATACCGATGTTACTGGCGGCAGTCGAGTTACGTTTGCTACCGGCTTGGCAGCTTATGAAGCCGGTCGTGATCTGCAAAGTCAAATGAAAGTTCGCGCTGCTGAATTATGGGAATGTGAAACTAGTGAGGTATCGATTGGCGATGATGGTGCGTTTTCGGGAAATGGAAACACCGCCGGGTTTAAAGATCTTGCCTCGCAACTGTTTTCCAGTGGTGAAGCATTGGTTGGCAGAGCAACCGTTGCTCCCGAATGCCCAACCAATGGGTTCGCGGCACACATTGTCGATGTCGAAGTCGACTCGGATACCGGCAAAGTTAAAATCTTGCGTTACACCGCTATTCAAGATGCTGGTAAAGCAATTCATCCAAGCTATGTAGAAGGTCAAATGCAAGGTGGAGCGGTCCAGGGTATCGGTTGGGCACTTAATGAAGAATACTTCTTCAATGACGACGATCAGATGACCAATGGTAGTTTCCTCGATTATCGTATGCCAACGATGCTCGATGTCCCGATGATCGACACGATCATTGTCGAAACCGGAAATGCCGATCATCCCTACGGTGTGCGGGGTGTAGGTGAGCCACCCATTATCCCACCACCACCGGCCATTGGAAATGCAATTTATAATGCTACGCAAACACGGATGAGAGAATTACCAATGTCTCCTCCAAAATTATGGCAGGCCATGCAATCCTCGGATTGACCACCCGTTAAAGTGTCTGTCCAGTTGCAAGTCGTCACCGGTAATAAAGTACGTTACCAATTCCGTTAGTGGTTCCTAGAATTCGAAGACAACTAGATGGCAACGATATTTATCCCTGCTCAACTTCGAATACTTACTGCCGGCACCGAGCAGTTGGAGATGGATGTGCACAACGTCCGTGAAGTAATCGATCAATTAGAACAACATTTTCCAGGTATTCGCGATCGACTGTGCCAAGAAGATCAAATTTCACCGTCGTTGCAAGTCTCGATTGATAGCGTCATTACGTCTCGCGGCATGATCGCTAAAATCCAACCCAACAGTGAAGTACATTTTATTCCAGCAATCGCCGGAGGCTAAACACCGTGCCAAAAACCTTTGTCAATCCAATTGAACTCTCCGTTGATCAAAGCATCACTAAAGCGGATATGGATACGCCTTTCTTAGCGGTGGATCTCGATAAAATGGAATCTAATATTTCGCAAGTCGTTGCGGGCATCGACAAATTCAACGTGCAGTGGCGACCACATTGCAAAGGACATAAATCTCCGGACGTCGCCCGCAAATTGACCGCCGCTGGAGCGATTGGATCAACGTGTGCAAAACTAGCTGAAGCTGAAGCGCTTGCCCGGGGTGGGGTCACTGATCTGCTTATCGCTAACTTAATTGTCGGTGATAAAAAATTAAAGCGTTTAGCGGCACTATGTCAAATTGCTAATCCTGTCGTCTGTATCGACCACATCGATCAAGCAGAGCCGATGAGTGCTGCGATGGTCGAAGCGGGAGTGCAAGTGCGTGTTATCATTGAAATTAACATCGGATTAAATCGAGTCGGATGTGGAGCGGAACAAACGAAAACACTGGCCCAACAACTTAGTAAGCTGCCCGGACTCAAGTTCTCAGGCATTATGGGATATGAGGGACACCTGCTAACGATTGCCGACCTCGATGAAAAGAAAGTAAAGATTGAAGAGGCGCTAAAGATTCTATCCGATGTCGCCGCAGATCTGGCGGAAATCAACCTCCCTTGCCAAATCGTGTCCTGTGGAGGTACGGGTTCTTATATGCTCAGTCGCATGCAACCTAATATCACTGAGTTGCAAGCGGGCGGTGCCATTTTTATGGATCAGTTCTATCATCAACAATGCGGTGTTGAACATCTAGAAAAAGCTTTGACCGTTTATGCAACGGTCGTCGGGCGGCCAACGGAGGATCGAGCAATAATTGATGCGGGTAAAAAAACGATGCACGTCGAATACGAAATGGCTGTCGTTGTCGGACGTAATGATATCCAAGTTGAGAGTTTGTCAGCGGAACATGGTACGCTTAAACTAAGCGGTAACGCATGCCAATTACCAATCGGTACACGCTTGGAGTTCGTGCCAGGCTATGCGGATATGACCTGTGTGCTGCACGATTATTTTTATGCATTTAGGGGAGATGATCTCGAAGCGATTTGGGAACTTGAAGCCCGTGGCATTTTGCAATAAACCCATTCCTTGGCTAACCTTAATAAGGCCTCAGTTTTATTCTCAGAAAGAACCTAATGATCAATTCGAAAACCACTACCATCACTATCATCATTGGCCTGGTACTTGGGCTGTTTGCCAACTGCCTAACCACTTCACAAATCGAAGCTGATGATAAAAATAAAAGCGTTTACCGGCATGTCGTAATGTTTCAATTTAAAGAGGAAGTCTCGAAAGCTAAGGTCGCTGAGGTTGAAAAGGCCTTTATGGCACTACAAGAGAAAATTGATACGATTGTCGACATTGAATTTGGAACCAATGTAAGCCCTGAAGACTTAAACGAGGGATTAACACATTGTTTTCTTGTGACGTTTAAAAATAAAACAGGTTTGGAAGTCTATTTGCCGCACGCCGCGCATAAGAAATTTGTCGACCTCGTCAAACCACAACTCGAAAAAGTAATGGTCATTGACTATGTTAGCAATAAATAGAGTGCCACGTACCCTGTTCGTTTTTTTAATTGTTAGCGTGTGCTGTTGTGGCATTCAGAACTCGATTACCAAGGCCAGTGAAAAACTCAGTGTCCGATTTGCAACATTTAATGTTAGTATGAATCGCGGCAGCAGTGGAGAATTGCTCGCAGAACTGCAGGCAGGCGAAAGCGAACAGATCAAAAAGGTTGCTGCTGTAATTCGTATCGTTCGACCTGATGTCCTTCTGCTTAACGAGTTTGATTATTGTGGGGACCAAGCCGCCACAGCCATCACGGCGTTCCAAAACAACTTTCTCGCCGCCAAAGAATTACTTGGCACTAAACCGATTGCGTTTAAATATCATTTCGTATCCAGCGTCAATACAGGACTACCCTCTGGCCTAGATCTGGATGGCAACGGTAAAACCACGGACCCTGGGGACGCCTATGGGTTTGGCCGTTATCCTGGGCAATACGGTATGGTTGTGTTGAGTCAGTTTCCAATTTCCTCGGACGCCAAAACGTTTCAGAATTTCCTCTGGAAAGACATGCCTCAAGCAATGCTGCCTCAGAAGGTTAAACCGAGTGATACGAAAGAGTCATATTATAGTAGTGTCATTTTAGACAAATTTAGACTCTCTTCAAAAAGCCACTGGGATCTCACTATTGAAACACCTAAGCGCGACATACATTTCTTGGTCAGCCACCCAACACCACCAGTTTTTGACGGCCCTGAAGATAAAAATGGTTGCCGCAATCACGACGAGATCCGTTTCTGGGCTGACTACATCTCCGACGACAAATCCCAATATATCTACGATGACAAAGGACGGCGAGGAGGATTAACTAATGCACAGTCGTTTGTCATTGCCGGTGACATGAATGCTGATCCTACAGATGGCGATACGACAGACGACGCAATTTTACAGTTGTTAAACCATCGCCGTATTCACAACCCACTTGCCGCTAGCGACGGAGCCGTTGAAGCTAGCAAACTACAGGGGAAAATTAACACGTTACATCAAGGTAAACCCAAATTTGACACAAGTGATTTTTCAGATCGATCCCCAGGTAACTTACGGATCGACTATGTGTTACCATCACGAAATTTACATATTGAAAGTGCCGGCGTATTCTGGCCTCGCAAAGACCAAGCCGCCGCTACTCTACTCGACGCCTCCGACCACCGACTCGTATGGCTCGACATTAAATCAAAATAAAAACTCTCTACGGTTGCACGTCGAGCATGTGGTGCATTTTGTTGACCTCCATTACATGTTTAGTGCCATCTAACGGGGACTACATGACGGGTTATATCGATTATTCTGCATATTTTCACTGTCTTTCCTATTTTTCCCAATCAACATATTTTCACAGGCCTATTTGTGAACTATCTTGAAGTAGTTGCTACAGCGCGTTGCAACATTATTTAGATCTTTAGGTCATTCAGTGACTAAGCGACCCAACATCTATAAATGAATAACTATCTTTTGAGAACGATTTCATGAAAAAATATCTTGCTAGCTTCGTCTGTCTTTTTAGTTTTGTAGTTTGTGCTGTTGCTCAAGAAGCGCCCAAGCCCGAATTTCCTCCTCATACAACTGTCCTCAACGGATACGATAAAATTGTCTCCACAGCCGATGGTGCACGCAGTATGTACACTTTGTGGACACGTTCCAAAGATGGACAAGTATATGCTGAACTGCCACCAACATTTGCTCAAAAACGATACTTCATTGCATTAACCGTTGCCAGTGGCGACAAATATGCGGGACTTCAATCCGGCGACTACTACGTATACTGGCGCCGCTACAACAACAAATTAGCCCTAATAGTGCCGGACCTCGACACGCGCTCCACCGGTGACCCCGAATCACTTTCATCGGTAAATCGACTCTTCACAGATACGATGTTATTGACTGTTCCAATAATCACGATGGGACCAAGTGGTGGACCTGTGATCGATCTCGATTCAATTCTTGTCGGCAAAGCGAGTAAGTTTTTCGGACCCTCGGTCGTCAACCGTGAAATGGGTGGCCTGTTCAAACTTCAAAAAGCAAAAGCATTCCCGCTAAATATTGAGCTCGCTTTTGAAATCCCTACCACGAGTGGCAAGCTGTCATCACTGCACTACAGTATCAGTGAGTTGAATCCCAAAAGCAGCTACCGCCCACGAATAGCTGATGAACGAATCGGATTCTTCGTCACTTCCTACAGTGACTTAGGAAAATACAAAGACGACGAAACAAAAGTTCGTTACATCAATCGCTGGCATCTTGAAAAACGGGATCCCCGTTTAAAGATCAGTCCTCCTAAAAATCCGATTGTGTTTTACATCGAACACACGACACCAGTACGTTATCGTCGTTGGGTCAAGGAAGGTGTTCAGAGTTGGAACTCCGCCTTTGAAAAAATCGGAATCTCAGACGCTCTAGAAGTTTATTACCAAGATAAAACAACTGGCGCTCATATGGACAAAGACCCCGAAGACGTGCGATACAACTTTGTACGCTGGTTGAACAATGACATCGGAACAGCAATCGGACCTAGTCGAGTCAACCCTAACACGGGTCAAATTTTAGATGCCGACATCATCCTTACCGATGGTTGGATTCGTCACTTTCATTACGAGTTTGACAATCTATTACCGAAAATCGCGATGGAAGGTTTCAGCGCGGAGACACTCAGTTGGTTAGCGAACAATCCTGATTGGGATCCTCGTTTAGCTTTTGCTCACGCCTCGCAACGGGACCACGTCCGCCAACAACTGACCGCCTCTGCGGGTCGTGCCTACGGCGGACACCCTGCCACACTTGTCGATAACACCTTACTTGGTGACGACGAGTATGATGGATTAATCGGGCGTGTTTCTCAAGTCAACGGTTCTTGTTTGGCATCTCAGGGGATGGCCTTTGATGTCGCCATCATGCGAATGATTTATGAAATCCAAGCTAGCCAACTGCAAGCGGATGAAACCGAAGCTAAAGAAGAAGCTAAAGAAGAAGCTAAAGAAGAAGCTAAAGAAGAAGGTAAAGAAGCACCGAAAGAACCTGTTGTCGAAGAGATGATTCTTGATGGTATGCCGGAGTCATTTATTGGACCACAATTGGCACATCTTGTTGCTCATGAAGTCGGCCATACTCTTGGTTTGCGACACAATTTCAAAGCCTCTAGTGCTTACACCCTCGAACAAATTAATTCCGTTGAACATCGTGGAAAGCCAATTGGTGGCAGTGTTATGGACTACACGCCTACCAACATCCGCTTCGAAGCAGGAACTGCTCAAGGCGACTATTCCATGCACGGTATTGGCCCTTACGATTACTGGGCCATCGAATATGGTTATACTTTTGAAAAGGACCTCAATCCAATTCTAGCTCGCGTCGGCGAAGCGGAATTGCAATTTGCCACAGACGAAGATACTGGCGGTCCTGATCCCTTGGCTCGACGTTACGACTATGGCAAGGACCCGTTAAATTTTGCTAAAGATCAAATTAAACTTGCAAATCACCACCGTGGATTGGTCCTCGAAAATTTCGTGAAAGATGGTGACAGTTGGTCCAAAGCACGACGTGGATACCAAATCACGCTAAGCATGCAAGCTCGCGCTATTAGCATGATGGGCAATTGGATTGGTGGGGTACATGTTTATCGCGACAAAAAAGGCGACGCCGGAAATCGTGCTCCACTACAAGTTGTCCCAGTTGCTCAACAACGAGCAGCGATTGACTTCGTAGTAAACACTGCATTTCTTGACGAAGCATTTGGTCTCACCACTGAACTCCTGCAACGGATGTCGACTGACAAATGGCTCGATGGTGGTTCACGGCAAGCAGTGAGTGATCCAGATTGGCCAATTCATGATCGTATCGCTGGAATTCAATCTTCCGCACTAACAAGCTTGCTGAACCCATCGACACTACGGCGAGTGTACGACAATGAATTCCGGATAGCTGCCGATCAAGACGCTTTAACACTTCCGGAACTCCTAGAAACAGTGACTTCTGCAATCTGGGGTGAAATAGACCAAGAAGTCGCCGTCGCCGCGTCAGCTCGCAAGCCAGCTATTTCTAGTTTACGCCGGAACCTGCAACGAGAACATGTAAAACGTCTCGTTGATCTAGCAATGACAAATTCGGGAAGCAATCAGGCCTATAAGCCAATTTCTAACCTCGCCCGCGCGGGGTTGCGTGCAACGCTCAACAAAGTTAATGCTTTTGTTGGTGCTAATGCGAACATGCTTGACGCCTACAGCGCTGCTCACCTTGCTGAAATCCAAACCTCGATCACCAAAGCACTAGACGCAGATATCGTGGTTACCAAATAAAAAAACGACCAGGCTCAATTGTGGGCCTGGTCGTTTTTTGTTTTCAGTAACGGTACTAGGCTGCAAATTCCACTCGGCGGCTACCAAGTTGTCCTTGCAGGCGTTGTACCAAACTACTATGCATCTGACTCACTCGGCTCTCACTGAGATTCAGCGTTTGACCAATTTCTTTCATCGTCAGCTCCTCATAGTAATACAAGATGATGATTAATCGTTCGTTACGATTCAATCCTTTGGTGACGAGTCGCAGCAGGTCATATTTTTGACCACGACGCGTCGGATCTTCACTCTTCTTATCATCAAGAATATCGATCTCGCTAACGTCTTTTTCACTATCCGTTTGATACCATTTTTTATTCAAACTAATTAGTGAAACAGCGTTTGCGTCTCGCATCATCTTTTCGAGTTCCGGAACAGTCAGTTCCATATGTTCCGCTAATTCAATTTCAGTCGGAGCCCTACCTAATCTATCTTCCATGAGCTTCGTGCCGGCAGTCAATTTGGTCGCTTTAGAACGAACCAAACGAGGCACCCAGTCCATGCTTCTAAGTTCATCTACCATCGCACCACGAATACGCGGCACGCAGTAAGTTTCAAACTTAACACCTCGATAAAGATCGTAGGCCTTGATGGCATCCATCAAACCGAAAATGCCAGCCGAAATTAGGTCATCTAATTCAACTCCATCCGGCAAGCGGGACCAAACTCGTTCTCCATGATATCGAACGATCGAGAAATATCTTTCCATTAATTGATTACGAAGATCTCTACGTGTTTGGTCAGCTTTAAAATCCAACCAAACCTGGGCAACATCTTCGGACACTCGTAACGCTTCCATTCAACCCTCCATAATTGTCTTGAAACCCACAGCACCCAATTAACGAGAGTGGCACATACCTCGAATGCATAAGCACTTAGGCGCGTACCACTCCCGTCAAACCCATATGCGCACAGAGTTTAGTCTGTCTGGGGGTTCTTTTATTGGGGGTGAAGGAATTTGCAACGAAGGATAAGCAGATATTGCCCGTTGTGTGAGTTACCTGTAATCAGGTAACTTCGCTCATCCTTCGTAGTTTAACACTCACGTACGTAAAAGCACGTGAATGATTCCATAGCAACTCATCGGATAGAAGCTGTAGGGGAGTTGAGGATAACTCCGGTTTTTTGGGAAATAGCGATTACCAAACCACCAAACTTAATAGCATTTTTCGATGTTCACTCTATAGTCATATTGATATTAGATGTTGATGTAACAATGTCGCTAAACCACTCGCTGCAAGTACTTATTAAAGATGCCAATCCGAGTACAACAACATCTTCTGATATCCTTTGATATAATGACACTATGAAATATAAAATTGTGATTGTCGTTTTTCTACTGGCATTAAATGCGGCGGCCACGGCTGCATCCACCAGTGTCATACGTTACTCGGAATTAATCCTGTCCGAAAAGCCAATTGCTTATTGGCAAATGCAAGCCAATAAACAAGGTCAGTTCCCAAATCACCCAGCCCTCCCGCAGCCACTCACAGCCACATCAACCGGTAAAACCTCCACAGCCAACGGTCCAACAGCTCCAATCCATCCAGGCTTTAGTACCGACATGAACCCAGCTCTTGGAATCCCTAATTCAACTGGATATCTTGTTGTTGACGACCCCGGCGACAACAGTCCCCTGGATTTCACCTCCGGCGATAACATCACAATCGAAGCTTGGATAAGCCCAGCCAAGCTCAGCGGATTCCAGTACATTGTCGGCAAAGGGCGGACCGGCCGTAGCGGCTTCCCAGTGGAAAACCATAACTATGCCATACGTTTGACTGCCACTGGTAATCTAACATTCCTCTTCCGCTCTCGCACTAAAACCGGTGAGGAACAATATCATCGCTGGACCAGCACCGAGTCTATTATGTCCGGTGACGGTTGGCACCACGTTGCCGTCACATACACATTCGGAAAAACCAAGAACATC
>JABHUV010000044.1 GCA_018658605.1 Planctomycetaceae bacterium
GATCTACACAAAGAAAGGGGATTATTTCATTCAGATTTGCCTGCATTGTTCACACCTTAATCCGCAAGCTCGACTTCGCGAGAAATCGCCATAGTTGCACGTGCCAGACGTTTCCGAAGTTGGTCTGGAGTGGCGTCTAGTTGATCCGCCAGTTCCTGCCAAGTACGGCCTTGCGAGCGTTGGTGAAGCAGCAGTCTATCTTCTTCGCTGAGCAGCGCCTGAAAACGGCTTACAAGTTCATCGCGACTGATCATTACGCTAGCCGTCTCGCCACGGCCAGACGGTGGCACTGCGTCAGCCAGATTGATATTGCGTTGGATGTCCCGCTTTTGAGTGCGATAAAAACGTACTTTATCGACGACGCGATTACGGATCATCGTTGTAACCAACGCGATTAGCTGCCCAGGGGTTTCCAAGTCAAATTGGCCAGAGGAAGCCCGCATGAGAAAATTTGCCATGACACTTTGATAGACATCCATGCTTTCCTCAACGCGGCGCAGCATGGATTCATTGAGACGTACCCGGGCAATTCGACGAATGGCTGGCCCATAGTCCTCTAGCAACCTATTCGCGGCTGAGGAGTCGCCCTTTTGGAGCCTATCTATCAATTGTATAAACGTTTCCGACATATTTTATTTATCAAAAACCAGAAGAATTTCGATTTAATTATTGTAGCGTAATTCACGATAAGCTTGTCGAACACATTCAATTAGATTAGCGGGCATTGGCATTCGTCAGTTTTAGATCAAACTCTGTGGCGAGCTGTTGTATGAACCCGCGGTGTTTTTTGGGTGACCGATCATGCCAGCCTTGGAGATAAGACTGAAACGAAGCGTTTTCCTCCGCGGGCCCCAAATTAATGTAGCGGAGAGCCTGCCATGCCGTTGGAGTGGCTTCGAACAGGGGAAGGAGTTGGATTGCCAGGTATGTATTGAGATCACGATTCGTTCCAGTTTTATTCAGTTCAGCTTGATTAGCCAGATAAAACTGACCAATTGAATCTTTGCGCCCGCCATGTGTCGTTATTCGATCGGCGGCGTAATCTCCCAGCGAGCTGGCGTAGCTTTTCCAGTTGGAATACGGAGGATTTGTCTTCCATTGGATAGCCATTTGTCTTAACGCGTAAAGCGATGCGCACTCACATAGAGTTTCCTCAAACCATAACTGTTGATTTGTAACGTCTCGGTAGTTGCAGACGATATGGCAGAACTCGTGCGCAAATTGGAAAGCGAGCTGCGCCCATGCTCGATCGCTAGTATCTAATTTTACGATGTACTCGTTGCCCTGCCCTCGCCGGTAAAGTGTTATTGGCCCTGATTTTTCGCGTTGAACCATGATAGGTGCAAAACCATCGTCGGGCAAATGAGTTGTAAGCGTCACTGCCGCTGACTCACAGACTTTCTTAATGTCGGCGAGTTCTGATGCACCCCAGTCACCCGGCAAAACGACAATTCTTAATTGGGTTGTGTCGGCGGAATTGGGGGGGGACGAAGCCGGTACGGATTTGACAGCATTTTGGATGTCGGAAAGCACCTTGCGGAGCGCGACATTTTCTGCCTCCAGTTCCGCGATTCGTTTTTCGAGCCTTACGTCAGTTTCGTCAGCAAGGGAAAGGCCGCTAACGTTTAGCAAAAAGAAAGGCAGTACAATCAGGGCGATTAATCGACGAAGGTTCATGATATTCTCTGGGGTCGGTGAAGCAACCGTGACGGTTGACTGGGATCTCACTAGTAAATGTTATTTGATGCCGTAAAGATGGCTAGTCGTTCGGAGATACATAGTATTATCCACAATCGCCGGTGTTGCCATGCATCCCGATTCTAATGCATTGCGGCTGATGACCTGGTATTGTCGGCCGAGTTTGATCACTGTGGCTACGCCCAGTCTGTCGAAAAAATAGAGATGTTTTTGCGTGGCTATGGGGGAAGCGCTAAAAGATCCCCCGATGCGTTCGCGCCAAATGAGTTTTCCGTTTCCTGTGCTGATACAGGAAGCGATACCAGTCTTGTCGGTAATGAAAAACAGTAGGCCGTTATGAACGAGAAGTGAGGGGGTGGATGGGCATGTTACAGTGTATTTCCATTTGACATTCGCCTCGCCAAGAACTCCTTTGCCGCTAATGTCTATCGCCCATATTTCCGGGTTTCCAAAATCGGTAACCACAAATGCAGTGTCACCTTCAAACGCCGGTTGGGGGACGGCAGAAAATCCCCGATACGCGATTCTCCAGACTTCTTCGCCGTTCTGGGGATCATACGCATAGCACCCTTGAGCAGCGGGACTGACGAGTAGATCCCGTCCATTTACGCGGCGCACGACCGGAGTCACAAACGCTTTACGGGCATGATTGGGGATGTTGGATAGATCCAGTGAACGAGTAGTCTTCCATGCCTGTTTACCCGTTTGTTTGTTCAACGCAGTAATGTGTTGTACATCATATCCGTCGCAATGGAAAATCAGGAGGTTCTGGTAGAGGATCGGAGAGGAACCTGGGCCTTCCTGATGGTTTAGATTTATGTCCTGACGACTCCATTTTATTTGCCCCGAGTCGGTGTCGATGGCAGCGACGCCGTAAGTACCAAAATACAGGTATACCGTCCCTTCTTCGATTGCCGGGGTTGGCGAGGCAAATGTATTGAGTGTGTTGACTGGCTCAAGTTTGGGAACGTCAAAGATTTTAACGTTATGAATAAGTTTTCCCGCTCGACTGTAGCATAGAGCGTGCAGTGCGTGCCCATTATCCAATGCCGTTGCCATCCAGATTTGATCCCGCCAAATTACAGGTGATGAATGACCTTGACCAGGTGTTTCCACCTTCCAGGCGACATGAGAATCTTCATTCCATGAAGTTGGTAATTTTGCGCTGGAATGAATCCCGTCTGATCGGGGACCTCGAAATTGAGGCCAATTTTCCGCTTGCGTGGCGACAGAAATTGAACAAAAGCAAATTACGACTGCGAGGGACCGAAAAGACATAGATAGTATCCATTTAAAAATCGAATAAATTCACAAGAGCTATTATAGTCATTTGGTCGCTTGATTATCAAATCCGAAACTGACACTACGCGATTTATGGGCAATCCCCAGTGACAGGTATCTTCACAATGTCGCGGAAATTGTATTCCACATCGGTTACGGTAGAATGCTCAACTTTTCTTTAAGGCTCAATTTCAGAAAGGTGTTATGAAACTCGTTCAGGAACTTTTCGGATGAGCCGCCGAAGTTTTTAACAAAGGATCCTTCGAATCCCTTGCGATTGAGATCATCATAAAATTTAACTTGATAAGCTTCTTCATTCGTCTTGTGGATCAAGAAGGCGATAAACCAAGCGCCGAGATCGTAGGCAACTATCCCTCGTTTGCCATAGGGGATATCTCTGATGCTTTCCCCATCGCGAAGGTCGTCGAGTGATCTTAATTTCTGCTGCATTTGTTGCTGCAGGTAATCCGGTCGGACTCCCTTTTGTCTGGAGTAGAGCAGTTGTGCCATGTATTCCGCTCCCCCTTCGGCCCACCACGGATTCTTCTGGTTTCTACTTTCCCTTTCTGATTGCTTCTTACTATCAATATGCGCATGTTGATAAACATGAAAGTATTCATGTAAAGTCACCGGCATATAATCTTCCTCACTAGGACCCGGAAATTTACCGGACATGGTGATGATAAAACCGGACCATTGGTCATGTTCGTTTCTCCGTGTGTTTAAGCCCGCATTACCGTCTTTGGCGTAGGAAACAAAGTTATGCCCTCGGTTCAGGCAGTTATCGAGATTTACTGTCGGGTCTTTTTGTTTTCGGATATTACAATACTGCCGATCCAAATATGCGGCGGCATTTTCACTGCTGCCAACAATCCAGAACTCCACGGGTCCATAGTTTCCCCAGGCTTTTGCCGCGATTTGATACCACTTTTTGGTTAGATCGATCTGAAAATTCGTAACATCGTCCGCAGCATAAAACTCAGCCTTTTCCTTGGTCGTCTGACCCCAAGTGTCTTTTTTTTGCCCCGGTTTAGCTCGTTTCGTAATGACCGTGGACACAGGACCCGTCGGAGTAGTGATACGGCTCACGACACCCGAGTGCGGTAATTGGGAATATCCCGCTAGTGTTATCAGTAGCACGTAAAAAAATGGTCGCAGCATCGGACAACTCCAGTAAAAACAGCACCGTAGCAACGCGATTTTACCGCGCATTCCGTTGCTGCGGTAGGAACTGGTGGTTTTTTAAACCGCAACGTAATGACGAATCAGTATGAAACTGATATCTTGAACGCAAGGCACTAGACCAAGCAGATCATGCAGTCAAGCTTTTATTTGCCTAGTCTTGCTTTGATAACAAGACCGTTTCTCTATCGCTTACGTTTACGAAAAGACCCATGAAAAATATTATTGCCAGTTTTACGCTTTTGTTCGTTTTACTTGTCGCGCCACTTACGGTAAATGCTCAAACTACCACGCCGCGAGTTGAAATTCGAAATAATGACCGCATCGTGTTTATTGGTGGAAATTTGGCAGAGCGTTTCCAATATTTTGGTTATTGGGAAGCGATGCTTCATGCAAAATTTCCAAAACTAAAACTCTCCGTGCGCAATCAAGGGTTTACAGGCGATGAAGTGCGATTCCGACCACGCTCGCTAGATTTTGGTGCACCCGATCAGCATTTGACTGACGTTAAAGCAGACGTGATATTTGCGTTTTTTGGGTTTAGCGAATCGTTTCGAGGAGAAGCAGGACTGCAGACTTTCTCCAAGGAATTGGAACAATTCATTACGCATACGTTGTCGCAAAAATACAATGGAAGTACGACACCCCGCTTGGTATTGATATCGCCCATTGCTCATGAAAAATTAAACACACGGAATTTTCCGGATGGAACGGAAAGTAATCGGAATATTGCTTTGTATACTGCAGCGATGGGACGTGCGGCGGACGCGCATCAAATACCGTTTATAAATTTATTTGAGCTAACTCAAAAACTTTACGCTCAAGATAATTCGTACTACACCTTTAACGGGGTGCATTTGTCGGATCGCGGGCACAAGCGATTCGCGCCGTATTTTATGAGTGCTTTATTTGGTTCGGAACCACGTTGGACTACCCAAACAGATAGTATCTTGCGAGAGGTGCAGGAAAAGAACTTTAACTATTTCCATAAGTACCGAGCGGTCAATGGATATTACATTTACGGCGGTCGCTCGCGGCGGGACCACGGCAATCCGCCCTACACGGATGCCTATGTGATCGAGAATGAACGGGCAAAACTCGTTGAGATGGCAGAATTTGTAGACGGTCGAATTTGGAAAGTTGCGAACAATGAGAAGGTGCCCGCGCAGGTTAATTACGACGCAACTCGAAAATTGTATGACGTGCCCACAAACTTTAATACACCAGTCAATATCCTTCCTCCCGAAGAAGCCAAGAAGCATTTTCAGGTAGCAGATGGTTATGAAGTCAATCTATTCGCCAGTGAAGTTGATTTTCCGGAATTGAAAAATCCAGTTCAATTCACTTTCGACTCACGCGGACGCCTGTGGGTGGCAACCATGCAAAGCTATCCACAGTATTTGCCACCGAACAAGCCAAACGACAAGTTACTAATTTTTGAAGATACCGATGGTGATGGAAAGGCCGATAAAATGGAGGTCTTTGCTGATGGCCTACATTTACCGACTGGATTTGAACTTGGCGACGGCGGCGCTTATGTCGCGCAGGAACCAAATCTCGTGTTCCTCAAGGATACTACTGGGGATGGGAAAGCCGACGTCCGAAATATTCTCCTCGGCGGTTTTGATTCTGGCGACTCTCATCATGCGATTGGGGCTTTTACATGGGGTCCAGGCGGCGGTCTTTACCTGCACGAGGGTACGTTTCACATAACCCAGGTTGAAACCCCCCGCGGTACCGTTAGAAATGCTCATGGAGGTGTCTATCGCTACGACCCCACCAACGGACTCTTCCAGACATTTGTGCATTACAACTTTGCCAATCCATGGGGCCACGCGTTTAATCGTTGGGGCCAGAACTTTGTAGCGGATGCATCAGGCGGGGCGAACTATTTTGCGGCTCCATTTTCAACGCGCGCTCCTGAGTACTACGGACAAGAGGATTTTGGGCCTTTTAAATTTGTCTATGCCGAACAGATGCAGCAATTTTTAAAGAAGCGAGTACGACCTACCTCAGGCTGTGAATTTGTGTCGAGTCGGCATTTCCCACCTCAGGCCCAAGGTAATTTTCTGCTAAATAACGTGATCGGTTTTCAAGGAATTTTACAACATACTGTCAAAGATGCTGAATCGGGATATGCGGCGACTGAAATCGAACCGCTTTTGTTTTCGGCAGATCGAAACTTTCGGCCAGTGGATCTACAGTTTGGTCCGGATGGAGCATTGTATGTCGTCGATTGGTTCAACCCGCTCGTGGGGCATATGCAACATAGTTTGCGAGATCCGAATCGAGATCATTCCCACGGCCGAATTTGGCGTATTACATATCCATCTCGGCCCTTGGTAAAACCGGTTGATATCGAAGGCGGTTCCATACCCCAATTGCTCGAATTGCTAAGGACATATGAAGACCGCACCCGTTATCGCGTGCGGTTGAAGCTACGGGAATTCCCAGCGGCGGACGTCGCTGCTGCGATTGAGGCATGGGTGGACACCTTGGATCCCAAAGATGAGGAAACGGTACATCTCAAGCTGGAAGCGTTATGGGTGTGCCAGCATCACAATCAGTATGACGGAATTGGATTGAAATTGTTGCGGGAGTTATTGGCGTCGGATGACTATCGAGCACGTGCTGCGGCAGTACGCGTTGTTAGTTTCTGGCGGCACGATGTCCCCAATGTATTCGAGTTGTTACGCAGCGCAGTTCAGGATGTTCACCCGCGGGTTCGACTAGAGGCGGTCCGAGCCTGCAGCTATTTCTACGAAGGAGAAGCAGCCGAGGTAGCTCTATTGGCCCTGCATGGAGAACAGGATTATTATATCGAATACGCGTTACGGCATACGATTCGACGACTCGAACCGTCTTGGCGAGAGCTCGTTGGTTCGGGCCGCCCGTTTGCAGAAGATAACCCGCAGGCGATTCAATATATTATCGACCGAGTGGCGACACCGGACCTGATCAATATGGCCCGCAGCGAATTGGTTTTCAAGCAATTGCTAACTCGCCCAGGAGTAGTGCATCAGTATCGTCACGAAGCGCTAATGGGACTGGCGGAATTAAATGGAACTGACATGGTCTCGGAGTTGGTTGATGTGGTCGTTCGATTGGATGAAGCGGCGGACGAAGAATCAGAACAAGTGCTCACTGATTATGTCCATATGTTTCGCATGACGGAACCAGCCATGTTGAAAATGAAACGCGTCGAACTTGCAAAATTACACCGCAGCGGTAAAAAATCGGTGACCCGACAACTCGCGACGGCTGCGGTGATCGCGGCTGATGGCAGTGCAGAGAATCTCTGGATTCAATCTCTGAACAACCCAAGCCGATTCCGAACCGTGCTCGACACGATTCCCATGATCGCGGATGATCAGGTTCGCGAAACACTCTATCAGCGTGTGGCGGCAACGATTTCAAAACTGCCGTCGCCCCTGACAGAGCAAATCGCGGATGTGAAGGGCGTGAGCGCTCGGTTTGTACGGATTCAAATCCTCGGTAAACAACGCGTTCTGACGATCGCTGAAGTTCAGGTGATGAGTGCTGGAAAGAATGTGGCGTTGAACAAAGCCGCAAAACAATCAACGACGGACTTCGCGGGTGTTGCGTCTCGGGCAGTCGACGGTAATACCGACGGAGCTTATGCCAACGGATCACAGACCCATACGTCCATGCAGAACAATCCGTTTTGGGAAGTGGATCTAGGTCAGGAATATCCTATTGACGACGTTATCCTCTGGAATCGTACCGAAAATAACGGGGACTTTGTCAGTCGTATGGATGGTGTCGCGGTTACGGTGATGAACGGAAACCGCAAGAAGGTGTTTATGTCCGCGACTCATAAGGGACCCAATCCCAGTGTCAAAATTTCCGTGGGTGGAGCTAACCCGCGTGTTCAGATAAAACGGTCAGCTGTGAACGCCCTGAGTTATATTAGCGGCCATGATGTGGACGCATTTCATCGACTTGCTCCGTTGGTAAGTGACAGTGTGTACCGCGCATCCGCGGTTACGGCTATTGGACGGCTTACCGGCAGCGAACTTCCGAAAGAACAGGTGAGTATCCTGCTCACGGAATTAATACGATATATTGAATCGGTTCCGGCGACATCGAGAACTCAAACCGATGTGATGGATGCGATTCAGCTTGGCAAGGATTTGTCAGGCCAGCTTGGACGGGAAGCCGCAGTCAGTATCCGTCGCCGGTTAGCGGATCTCGCGGTTGATGTGATTGTGATTCGGCCCATTCCCCATCGCATGATTTATGATCGCCCTCATATTTATATCCAGGCCGGAAAGCCGGTGGAGATCGTATTTGAAAATGTGGATATCATGCCGCATAACTTGATTATTACGACCCCGGGGGCACGCGAAGAAGTCGGTATATTGGCAGAACTTCTAGGTTCGACTCCGCAGGGATTTGCGAAGCAGTTCATTCCGGATACGGATAAGGTATTATTTGCCACGGGTATGCTTCAGGCTGGGGAGCAGCAGCGGTTGCAGATTACGGCACCCACGGAACTCGGCGAATATCCATTTGTGTGCACCTTTCCTGGGCACTGGCGAACGATGTTTGGTACTGTACATGTCGTCGCCGACATAAGCGACATTCCGCTTCAGGCCACTGCACCTGTTAAGCCGCACGGCGACATGCCGCAACGCAAATTTGTGCGAAAGTGGTCCACGCAGGATGTCCTTAACGCAATCAATTTACTGGAGTCAGGCCGCGACTTTGAAGCGGGACGCCGTTTGTTCACACAGGTTTCCTGTGTTGCCTGCCACGCAATGAAAGGTACTGGAGGGAAACTCGCACCTGATCTGTACGACTTGCAAAAGAAGCTCGCTGATCAAAAAACGGATGTGGCGAAAATTGTGGACGCGATGGTCGCCCCGTCGAAGGAGATCGAAGCAAAATATAGAGTTCAAATCGTTGTTACGCTAGACGGCAAACTCCACTCGGGTGTGGTCGTGTTCGAGGATGAAAAAACACTACGGTTATCGGCTAATCCTCTCGAAAAGAACGTCAAAGTGGTTGAGATAAATAAGCAGGATATTGACGAACGAGAGGAATCAAAAGTCTCAATTATGCCCGAGGGTTTGTTCAATACGATGACACGTAATGAAATTTTTGATTTGCTTGCCTATATTATCAGCGGAGCCAATCCGGAACATCCCGCGTTTCGGAAATAGAAGCAGACAAATAGCCGTGGATGTAGCGGGCTATAATCGTCTATAAACTAGGAAAGCTTAAGGATATTCGGCACGGACGCAAAATTAGATGTCCAATTTCTCGGTCGAAGTGTGGAGTCTTAGTATGTGGGGGGATTTTATTATCCACATCGAAAAATAGACCAAAAACGTCTAGTTGGACTGGTGTTTACAGGGTCGTGGAACGATTCAGGTTCTGTACACCAAGTTTTAGGTCTAAGGCGGCCAATGTTAAAGCAAAAAATCCCCCAAGTGTTTGTACGTCTATCGATATACATGGGTATTTGTACGTTGATTGGTTGCTCTGTTGCAGAGCAACGTCGTGAGGCAGATGAGTCTGCCTATTCCATTATTAAGGACGCTAGCACTGATGCACGCTGGAGAACTACGGACTTCAATGTTGTCGACGACCATCGTAGTCGATTCTTTGATCCCAGTAATCCTGACGAAATCCCGATGCCGTTGGATGACCCAGCGTCAGGTGAATTTATGAAAATGGTCCATGATATGCCAGGGTCAAAAACGTGGGACGATTATGGCACGATACGTGAATATGAAAGCCCAGACTGGCGAGCACTTCTGTCGTCGTATAACTTCGTCGACGATTCTGGGGCGGTTAAATTAAATGTAGATTCCGCACTTCAGTTAGCTTATATTCACTCGCCTGCTTATCAGACTCAGGTTGAAACACTGTATCTTTCCGCACTAGACGTCACAGCTCAACGATTTCGGTTTGACACGCAATATTTCGGCGGCTATGACACAAATTATCGACATCGCGGAAATATCAATCCGGCTGGATTTGGAGTCGATCCCGCAACCGGTGACACCGTAACCACATCCGCCAGTCAGGGCAGAGAAAGTAACCGCCTAACCGTTGGCAGCAACCCAACCGCACAATTTAAAAGGAAATTCTCCACAGCCGGAGAAATTGTGGCCGGTTTTGCCAATTCGTTTGTATTCGAATTCACCGGTAACGATGCAAACCTTGCGTCCTCGTTGGCAAATTTTTCCATCGTCCAGCCACTATTGCGAGGTGCGGGTAAACACATTGCGTTAGAAGGGCTGACGCAGTCTGAGCGAAATCTGCTCGCCAATATTCGAGCGCACAGTCAGTACCATCAAGGTTTTTATACGAAAGTCGCGATTGGCGACTTGGGTGTTAGTGGTTCGCGAAGAGGTAACCCTTCAACCAGTGTTAACTCCTATGGGGGACAGGGTGGCTTGGGAGGGGTGTTAGGGCTATTGCAACAGTTGCAGCAAATTAGAAATACGGAGGACAACCTTAGCTTGCAATTGCGGACGCTGGATCAATTGGAGGCGTTGTTGGATGTGGGGGTGATCGACATTGTTCAGGTGGACCAATTCCGCCAAAGCGTGCAACGAGAGCGAGCGGCTCTGCTGCAGTCTCAAAATAGTCTTGAATTGGCCCTCGATCAGTATAAAACGGGCACTCTAGGCTTGCCGCCTGATGTCGACATTGCACTAGACGACTCATTTATTGAACAATTTCAGTTTGTAACCCGCACTGGAACTAACGTTCAGGACGCGATTTTGGCAGCGCAGGATAACGTGGGGCTACTTCCGGAAGATATTGATCTTGCTGACTTGCAACCTTCAATAATAGAACTTGCTAGTCTTGCTCAGCGTGTCCGCGTTCAACTGGATGAGGTCAAAAGAGATTTGGATCGCCTCGATGTTGCGTCTTCCGCTCGGGAGGCGACAATGGACGAAATTGAAGCGACGGAATTTTCCAAGTTAAAAGACAGCCTTCGATTCACGCTTGGTACGCTAAATAATAAACACACAGTCGTGCTTAGTGATCTAACTGTGTTGCGTACCGATTTACCCCAGGCAACGATAGAAAAATCGTTACGGCGGGTGATTGTTTGGCTCGGCGATGCATTGCGGATTACCCAGCGGAGCGCCCTGATTCAGGCCCGTGCACGTCTTGAAACGATAACTGTAGATGCTGTCGTCTTGGATTCGAGCGACGCATTTCAAATTGCACTCCATCATCGACTGGATTTCATGAATGCCCGAGCTGCCCTTGTTGATCAATGGAGGCAGATCCAGATTAGCCAGAATCAGCTTCAGTCAATGTTGAATCTAACCGCCGGAGGTGATATATCGACGGCGAGAAACAATCCAGTGAGTTTTCGTGCTCCGACAGGGAGTCTGCGACTGGGCTTAGAGTTTGATGCACCGTTCACGCGTCTTCTGGAACGCAACGCGTATCGGGAAACACTAATTCGCTACCAACGCAGTCGCCGTGGTTTTATTCAATCACAAGACTCGTTGCATCTGGGGTTACGTGCCTTGATTCGTCAGATCGAGCAACTACGTAATAACTTAACAATTCAACGACGCGCTGTGGCAATTGCTATCCGCCGAGTGGATTCTACACGCGCTAATTTATATGCGCCGGTTCCTTCTCGACAACCGGGTCAGCGAGTAGCACAGTTTGGGCCCACTTCAGCAATTAATTTGCTGTCCTCGCTGTCATCCTTAAGGGATACACAGAATAGCTTTTTAAGGGCCTGGCTAAGTTACTATGCGGCGAGAATGCGACTTGTGCGGGAATTAGGAATCATGGAATTAAGTGAGACTGGGGACTGGGTTGATCAACCCCTGCCGCCTTTCTCGAGTATGCTGCCAGCGGACACAGATATGCCAGTGGAAAACCCATCATCTGAACCGGAGACCCCAGAAACGCTTGGCGAACAATTTCACAATCGTATTCTTAAGTTGCAGGCGAAGATTGAAAAGAAAATATCAGACCGATACTACAGTACGGATTGACGTCAAACATGCATAAGGTTTCAAATGGTGACGGAATTACCATCCGATCGTTTCACAGTGGTTTTTATGATCAACAACCGGTTTGGTACTTCAATATTGTTATAATGTAGAAACTAGCTTTCGACATTTGGAGGTTTATTGTGGCAAACGAAAATTCTCAGTCTATTCCTCTTAAAATGATGCGCTGGCTGACAAGGGGTTTGATCGCAACGTGTATCGTTGTGCTCTTGTCATGGGGTATTTATTATGGCACCACAATGGTTGTCAAGACGCCAGTTAAGGAGTTCTTGACGTACCGAGTAGCGCGTGGCGACATTCGAGTCACTCTGACCGAACAAGGAGTGCTTACGAGCACCGACAATACGGAAATCAAATGCAAGGTGCGGGGACGTAATACTGTTACGTGGGTCATCCCCTCGGGAAGCATCGTTGAGAAAGGCGACGTCTTAGTTCGCCTAGATACCAAGGTAATCGAAGAATCACTGAGCTTGCAAAAAACGAACGTCTTCGAAGCCACAGCGACGTTGGCAGAAACTGAACAAAATCTAGCCCAGATAAACTTGTCTATTGAGGCGTATGAAAGTGGGGATTACCTTGAACGATTGAATACCAAACAGACGGAGGTGGTAATTGCGGAATCCAATTATGCGTCGGCCCTAAAATTATACGGACATTCGAAATTGTTGTTTAGGCGTGGATTTGTGACTGAACTTGAACTTGAAAGCAATGCATTTACGGTCACTCAGGCAGATCTAGAACTCAAGGTAAAGCAGACCGAACTGTTCGTGTTGAAAGAATACACTAAGGCATTGGAGCTTGAGAGGATGCGGGGGAATTTAGCTGGGTCGACGTCCAAATTCGCTGCAGACCAAGCCGGACTACAAACTGACATCGCTAGGCGCGATCGCGCAGCGGTCGAACTGGAGAATTGTACCATCGTGGCCCCTAAATCGGGGTTGGTGATTTATCCGACAGCCGCCGCCTGGAAGGACACGCCAGATGTTGCTGAAGGGGTGGGCGTTAGCCATGATCAGGTACTGTTGATCATGCCGGTGCTCGATACTATGCAAGTTCAAATTGGCGTCCATGAAGCCGTTGTTGATACAGTTCGCCCCGGCTTACAGGCTACGATAACATTGCCAGATGACGTGGTGGAGGCAAAAGTAACTGATGTCGCCAATATCGCTAGACCGTTGGGTTCGTGGTCGTCAAACGTAGTGAAATATGAAACCGTTATTGAGCTACCGACAACGCCAGGTTTGAAACCGGGCATGAGTGCTGGCGTTGAAATTCTAATTGCGACTCACAAAGATGCACTTTCAGTACCTGTCTCCGCGGTTGTTGACACCTCGACCGGCCCGTTCTGTTGGATATCCACCCCCAACGGGCCGAAAAAGCAGCAAGTGATTCTCGGGGACAGTAATGATATCTTTGTAGTGGTTGTACAGGGGGTAAAAGAGGGAGATAAGGTATTTCTTCACCCTCTTACTGACGTAGAGGAAGCACAGGCCGATGTCGGTAAATTTTTAAGTCAGTCCATCCACACTGACTCCGAAAGTATTGCACGTCAGCGGAATACTCGAGCGAATATCAGAGGGAGAGTTCAATGAACCAAGCATTATTAATATCCGTCCGATCACGACTCCGCCCTATACTGTTTATCCTGGTGGTTGTTGGTTGCGCGATTGCCGGAGGGTCCGCATATACTCAGGGGTATTTTACACCTGCTGTAGAAGATCCATTCGCCCTGGCGTTAACGCATAAAGTAGCTAGAGCGGACATGACAATCAATGTATCGGAGTTAGGTTCCCTTGAGAGTTCCAATAACACCCGGATCGTTTGCCGTGTACGAGGGCAAAATACGATCACGTCGGTTGTCGAAAGTGGCACTTACGTCAAGAAAGGTGATGTCGTGTTGACGCTTGACACGCTTTATATTGACGAACAAATTTCCGAAAGATCAAAATACGCGCATTGGTCCAAAGCGGGTGCACAGCACTGGCAATCTGTGATGACTCGCGCCAAACTCTCCATCCCTGAATACTTAGAGGGACGGTATGTAGCACGGCAAATGGACATGGAAAAGGATCTCGCCATCGCGGAATCCCGCCTGCGGACGTCACAAAACATTTTGGCTCATACGAAAATGTTGCAAGAGCGAGGTTATGTGAGTACGCTTGATGTGGAACAGCGGGAATTTAATGTGACGACAAGTGAATTATCAGTGGAGAACACAAAGACGCGAATGGAAGTGTATGAAAAGACTTCCAAGGCACGGGAGGTTGCGCGACTCGAAGGCGACTTAAAAATTGCCAAGGCACAGTTTGGGGCTAACGATGAACGGGCTGATGCGGACGCCTCGCGGCGTGATCGCGCCATTGCGGAACGCAAGTATTGTACGATTCTCGCTCCCAAAGATGGATTGGTGATTCACCCTCGTGCGGCGGCATGGAAGGGCGCGCCTGATATCACTGAAGGCGGCACCGTATATAAAGAACAAGTGTTATTGCTGATGCCGGATTTAGATAATATGCAAGTCAAAGTTGGGGTGCATGAAGCACTGGTATCTGAAATCACGGTCGGTTTACCGACTCGAATTACACTCCCGAATCGTGAACCCATTGTTGCCGTGGTGAGTCACGTTGCGGATATCGCGCGGCCCGCTTCGCTAGGATCCGGTGATGTTATTAAATATGATGTTATCGTCGAACTGCCTCCCATTCCGGAATTGAAACCGGGCATGAGTGCGGAAATCGAGATTGTTTTGTCCGAGTATGAGGATGTTTTGTTACTGCCAGTCGCTGCGGTATTGGAACTTGACAATGGCTTTCACTGTTGGGTGAAAGTTGGTGTGAATGTTGAGAAACGTGCCCTTAAATTAGGTGACAGTAACGATATTTTCATCGTCATCGAAGATGGATTAAACGTTGGTGAAGATGTTATCTTAAATCCATTGGCGTATATCGACGAAGCCCAGAAAGAAGCGTTACAGCCCTCCCAAAAAGATCCTAATCAAAAAGATTCCTCGGACGCGTCCGCTCCCGAAATAGAAAGCTAGGCTGTCGGCGCAGACGCATGACCCAACTCGTTGATCCAATCTCTTACCACCGTGTTCCTTTTTGAGATAGAACCGTGTTTACGATTGTTTTCCGTACAATTTACCTAGGAATACAAAGTCTGTTGTTGCACAAAATGCGTGCTGCGCTTGCCGGACTCGGTATCTTTATCGGGACAACCACAGTCATTTGGTTGGTTGCCATTGGCGAAGGTGTTAGTGAACGTTCCCAAGATGTCATTAAAGAACTTGGAGCCAAAAATGTTATCGTTCGGACTAAAAAACCTATCGAGAGTTTAGGGCAGCAAAACGCCAAGGTTAATATTCGGAAGTACGGATTGTTGCGTGCCGATTACGATCGGATAATCGCCATCATCCCCAGCATTCGACGAGCCGTTTCGATGCGGGAGTTTAAATATACGCTCCGCGTTGCTGATCGTTCGTCCGATTCAAAACTCGTGGGCTGTATGCAACCCTATCGCGAACTTAACCAACTGGAAATTGCCCGAGGCAGATGGCTCTCACAAAGAGACCATGGAAAAAAAGTCGTCGTGCTTGCGCATGATACCGCCCGGCGTTTGTTTCCCTATCAGAACCCAATCCGACAGAAAGTCTGGGTAGGTAGTGAGCTTTACACAGTCGTGGGCGACACTAAATCACGAACTGCCTCAGCGGCCATCGGCGGGAGCATGGACGCTCGTGAATACAATCTTGATGCTTATATTCCGCTAGCGACGATGGAAATTCGGATAGGCGACCGTGTGATGAAACGCGTGGGTTCGTCATGGCAGGGCGAAGAAGTGCAATTGAGTCAAATCACCATCGGCGTGGATACCATCGAAAACGTAGATGAAACGGCTGCAATTATACAGACCTTGTTGGCAAAATATCATGCTCAGGAAGACTATGCCGTGGTTGTACCCAAGGAATTGCTAATTCAGGCGGA
>JABHUV010000208.1 GCA_018658605.1 Planctomycetaceae bacterium
AATTATCATCGCCATCGGCAAAGGCACCGCTTTGAGCGGCAACTTCTGAATCCCAGAGCGACCCCATATGAAAGCCTTCGACATACCCATGCGAGGCTGCACCCGCAAGGTCATAGGTATCTGGAGCATCGCCAAAGTCAATAACTGAATTATTTCCAAAATCGACATCAATGTAGGGTAAACCCACGACGATCGTAATATCATGTTGACCACTGGCAGGTGCGGTCAGTACATAGCCGGGATCCAGTACTTCACGGATCGTTACAGGACCCGCTTCGTTGTAATCAATACCATAGTTACCGTCTTCGTCAGTAATCGCCGCTGGTTCACCAATATCAATCCGGCTGTCATTATCGAGATCGACATAAATATAGACACCGGCAATACCAACTTCCCCTGGATCCTGAACGCCATTGCCATTCTCGTCGCCAAATTTCGTACCAAAGATTCCCAACGTTTGATCAGAGGGAGTAAAACCGAAATCAACATGGTCTGTGGAAGCCCCTGTAACAACGAAGATATCATGTCCACCATCGTTAATGGGTCCATTTTCAACCTGAATAGGATCAGGCAGAGTTTGCCGGAAATTCGCTTGAGGCAGTGCTTTAATCGAGAAAGGACCACCGAGGTATAACTCAAACGAATAGAGACCCTCGGCATCCGTGGCTTGCCAGGGCTCGAGCCGTTCATGAGTGCCATTATCGTTCAAGTCCATATAGACTAGAGCACCCGACAGTGGCGATTCAGTAACCTGTCGTACACCATCTCCGTCCGCATCAATAAATGCTGTGCCTGTAATATGCGCCGGTGTCGTCGGCAACTCATATGACGACTGTATAGGAACGACCGTAGTCAGAATTCCGCCATCCGCTCTAAACCCTAACCCACGTCGAGCAAATGCTCGCCACAGAGCATCATGATTAACGCCGCCAGTCAGAGCCTGATCAGCAGCCAATATGCCATCTCGAGCATCTGTAAATGTCGGATTTGCGAACGTATATTTCATCCCGTCAATAAACAACTGCATTGCTAAATTATTGGCACCGGTTGTTAAATCAAGCAGATCGGGACCAAGCATCGAGGTCGGCCCGGTATCCAGAATGGCCTGATTGGTCGTTGGCGTGCGGCCAACGGCTTGATGAAGATCTTCATTAAAGGCAATTTCCATCGCGGATCCATCGCGAGAACCGCCGTACTTAAAGATCAACTCCCAGGTCATGTCATAGAGCATCGAGGCCCAGATTTCACCCGCCTGATGAAGCTCAACATTGGGAATGCCTGTTGAGGGATCATCCTCGGTGTTCCAATCTTCAAACGTGCGCCCACCAATAGCCTGATCATAAGAGTAAGGCTGACGCCTTATTCCCTCAGGGTCTCCGAAATACCATTCCCCCAAAGCAATCGCATCACCAGGATCAGATGTTGACTTCATTCCCATAATCAGTGACAGGTAATCCCCAGTCCCTTCATGCATCGCGCCAACTTGGGAATTACCAAGCGTCCCCTGCATCCACATCGGCCCAGCAATTAACCGTGCTATCAATGCATGGCCAAACTCATGAACGAGAACACTGTTATCCATCCCCGAGTCACGCCCCGGCACGGTCTGGTTGCAAAAGTTCATTTCCATATTCACATCGTTACCATCAACATCCGCTCCGAGCGCAGGCGACGGAACAAACATCACCGATGCGTTACAAATGATATCCGGGTCATCCACATCCACCAACAACGCATCTCCAGGCACTCCCAATCCGGTATAGTTAGCTGCCTGATAATTACCTGCCGCTTCATCAAATCCGTAACGCGCCAAAATATCGTGGGTTTGATTCAACGTTACAAACGCATTGGTCGTCGAGGAACGCTGATTTTGTTCTGCAGAATGCGTCACATTGGGATTAAACTCATCCAAAAACTCCAACTCCGGGCCACCCTGTGCGCGATCACCCGTGGGGTTAGGCGGACGGGCGTCAAGACCTCCGACCTGAACAAATGCGTTATTTCCACGCGTATCTGTAAACTCTGGTCCGACCACACCATTGGTGTCATGCCACCCAAACGGCGACACCAATAAATCCGCTGGATCTTCTATAATTTGTTGCGATCCTTGATTCAGATGCATATCTGGCATAACAACCGCGTTGTATTTCGCATTCATAACACCGTCTATCGCCATCAGATAAGCACCCGACTCAGCTGACACGAAGGCAGCATATGCGTGCTGCCCATCCTTAGTCACAACATCAAATCCCCAAGTAAGCTCGATTTCCGAACCGTTATAGGTGTAACCCAATGCAGCTAAAATCGGCTGACTCGTGACGCCAGAATCCGATATGATCGTTGATTGATTCGGCCCGCTAGGGGCCTGCAGCAGCACCGGTGACTCCGTAACAGTTAGACCAAGTGCAGAAAAGGCCGTTGCCAGAGCATCAATTGGCGCTGTATTTGCTGTTAGCGGGTCCGCTGTACCACCATCCCCCAACCCAGGAAGAAACGATGACCCCGCCGCAACCACTCGGCCATCATTATCAACACTAACATTAATCATACTCCCAAGCACATCCAGGCCGTTATATTGCTGCTGCAGTGCAATATGCGTCACACGGGTATGCTGACTAACAAATTGACTGGAAATACGATAGCTTCCTAAATCTATAGCCGCCAATCCGAAATCCGATGCATTCGCGTCAAGATATTCCGCGGCAACCTGCAGTGGCGCCTTACCCAACGAATAACCCGATTGATAACCATCGAACCCACCAACCACCGTCGACGGCGCAAAAACATAGCCGCCTAGGTCTTCACCCTCAGCAACTTCCGCAAAGACCGCCCCCATATCAGCAGTCAGCAAATTACGATCCTCCAAAGCCTCAAACTGAAGCCCGGAAAGGAATTCCTCCCGTTTCGCTGTTCGTCGGGTTCTGCGTTTCATAAATTTCTTAAACGTTTTTTGCATCTGCCACATCTCGAGGAAAACTTCTGTTTAAGTTTCAATACGATTATACATTGAGTCCTAGTCAAAGAACCCACAATAACCATCCTTGTTGTTTATTCCAAAAACGTCAATCAAATTGACGTTTTGACTACCACATCCACTCAAAACCAGCACTAAAGCCGGTATACAACACATCCCCATTGTCCACTAACGACGTAGCAGACACTGGCTGAACAAAAGGCGGGTTGCTGCTAAACTGATCAGATGCTAAAGCGACACCATCTATATAGAGCACTTCATACCCAACTCGCAGCGTTAAATTCTGATTCAACTTCCAGTTGGCCATTACCCGACCTTCAACCAAGAATGTCGCACGATTGGTTTCTTCATCAGTCCCAATCGGCGGATTAATCGAAGTTGCGAAGTAAGTCGACCGACTTTTGATCTGATTGCCATAGGCACCAAACTTAACAGCAGCCCCAAAACTCAAATCAGTCGTAGCCTGAAACCAAAGATCGCCACCGATTTGACCACCGGTAATCGCATTGATGGTTCGCGAATCATAATCCAACACACCATTGGTGGATTGCGAACTAAACCCAAATGTTTCTGTCAAATAAACGTGCCGCACACCAGCGATCCAAGATCCTTGCCAACGACTATGAGGATCCATCCAGCGATGGCGAAAACTGAGCTCCACGTTATCAAGATCTGAACCGTATGACATACTGTGTTCGTCAGCTTGGCCCGTTTCACCAAAACCACCAAAAGGAGCTGTACCGAAATTACTGAGAACGGAAAATAAATTACCATTGCTAGTTACGCTCTCATCAGCATCGAAACTCATCAACCCATAATACGTAAACTCAACAACTCGCGAGTTCGATAACGGGACCGCTGCCTCAAATCGCATACCTGTTTCTCGTGAAAATGCACCACTGTCAGTTGTTAACACAATCGGTCCAGCAATCCCCTCGCTCGACAAGTCGCCTTGGCCTGCCCCCCCATCACGCTCCATATACATTGCGTCGATGGCTATATCAAACCAACGAGGAGAACGACGCACGACAGCCTGTTCAAATCGACTGGCAATTCGATTTGCGTTATTACGCCCAAACGCTCGAAAACGATCCGCCTCTCGCTCAGTAGCAATCGCAGAAACACCTGCCTGTTGTACTCCGCCAGGCATAACCCCAGCGGCATTTGGCATGACATTACTCCGCAGACCCTGCGCCTGTGGATAAGTCCCTATCGGTGCCATTACGCCTGGCTGGGGACCCAACTGCCCGCTGTATGACGGCGGTGCATATGTCGGTTGCTGACCATAATAACCTCCTGGCTGATAAGGCGTGCCACCGCCTCCATAAACAGAAGCACCTGGATATTGAGCCGCCACCATTGATGCCCCAAATGCAATTACGATCGCACTAAGGATTACGGCAATTTTCGTCAAAACTCGCGTCATCGCTTGTTTCCCTACAGAACCTTGTTGAAAGTCACTGTTTTATGAATCTACTCTTTGACCTGCGTTTCGCATTGAGGATTGGAATGCACATAAAGGTACAGTCCTCCCTCTCCTTATTATTCGTACAATTATGCGAATCACTTTAACCCACAAAACCAGAATTAACGGTTTTGTCGGAATACTCGTCATAATCGGCACACTTTCACCATTTCCACACCACCAGATGGCTGTTTTTGACGTTTTCATCAAAATTCACGTCGCCTTGACATCCAAAACGGCCACAACGAAGAATCGTTTTCGGCAAACATCACTGCAAAAAACACCTCCAAGTTAACCAGTCACAAGCGTTTCCATGGTTTCTAGGTGGGAATAGTAAGGTTATCCATGTTTTCATACAACGCCAGTTTTAGAATTTAGTAATTTATGCCGATTATTCCACTTGAAGCATAAACTCTTAATAATTACCAAATCTGTCCATAGCCGAATAGTATTTCAGTAGACCAGGCATATCCCGAGTAGCACCGTCAATGCTACTACTAAAGTCAGAAATCCGGCATCAAAATGCACCCCGAAATGACTAATAAATTTTTCATCGCTGCTCTGCTTCTCTCAGCTCTAGTGAGCAACAACCTGCTAGCACAATTCACATCAACGCCGCAAACCTCTCTGTCAATTCCCTACAGGAGCGATTCGCAGAATCAAACATCCTCAGACCTGCGGCGACTTGACGCACTCAAAAACATACCTCCGGCGATTCGCAAACGCGACAGTAGCGTTAACGCAGCCGCCACACAAAACTGGACCGGCCGAATTCACCTTGTTACCAATGAAATGGAAACCGGTGACGTTCAGGCTCAGCTAAATTCACAAGCAGCTGAAATCGCCGAGCTTCGCGAACTAATTAACGGCAAGGTCGATAATGGTACCTCGGGAAACAGCGCCATCATTAATGGACGTATCCATGCTGACTACTGGGGATTCCCAGGCTCAAATGATGTTATCGCCGCTCTGGAAGATGATACAAGCGGGCCACAGGATCGCATCGGTTTCCGACGCATACGATTTAGTGTTAAGGGTGACATTGCACCTAACATGAACTACAAAATCGAGATGGAGCTTGCTGGCGGTAACAAGTCAGAATTCCGTGACACTTACCTGGGATGGAAAAACCTTCCAAAGATTGGCACACTCCTGCTCGGCAACCAAAAACGGCCATATGGTTTAGACCACATGAACAGTAGTCGTTACAACGTATTCCTGGAACGACCGTTAGTTATCGAATCCTTCAACCAGGATGCACGTCGTTTCGGCTTAGCTGCATACAACACATCTGAAGACCAAACCTACAACTGGCGATACGGAGTTTACAACACTCACTTGATGCAAAATTCAGGTCAACACAGGAACGATCACGTTCAGCTTGAATTCGCAGGCCGTCTCGCTAAGACTTATCGCTGGGCTGACGATGGACGAGATTATGCTCACTGGGCTGTCTCGGCAACCACTGCCGCTGTTGATGGCGGTTCAACCGAAACTCGATTCCGTCAACGTGGAGAAGCTCGTCACAACAATCGCTGGATCAACTCTGGCATAATCGATGATGCTAACAACTATGAAATATTAGCTCTTGAATGGGTTCAGAACAAGGGACCACTCCAAGTCGTTGCCGAATTCCAAAATTTGTGGATGCACACAGATGGTGGCGAAACAGCAAGACTTCAAGGTGGTTATGTTTACGCGGCTTACTTTCTCACAGACGATTACATGACATGGAAGCGAAGCAGTGGTACGCTTGATCGAATCAAGCCTTCCAGCCCATTCATTCGCACCAAAGGCGACAAGTCTAAACATGGTATGGGCGCATGGCAAGTGGCAGTACGTTGGTCATGGGCTGACTACAGTGATGTCATGAACCTTGCTAATGCAGCTGCTGCACAACCAACTGCTGACCTCCACGGCCTACGGGGCGATGCCTTAACCATCGGCCTAAACTGGTACTGGAATGCCAATGCGCGTATGCAGCTCAACTACATCACTGGTGACATTACAACAAACGAAAACACTACCGGTCGCTACGACATCATTGGCACTCGTTTCATGGTTGACTTTTAGTTCTTGCATTAGCATACCAGCAGAACACGGAAAATCAGGTTAACATTTCTCTGAGCCGGCGAACTTGCGGCCTCGTAGAACAACCGTAAACTTGCTCATGATTGGATTTGCACCATTTGGCATGGTATAAGTATACCTTAACCTCCCTTGGCATCCTTTCCCGTAAACTGTCTCTTCTGAAGGCGTCAAACATCATGAAACATATAATTGAAGCCACACTATCCTTCGCCATAGTTACTTTCCTTGTTGGCTGTGCACCTACGCCTGCTGATACTGCCCCCGCTACAAATACCCAAGGCCATGATGACCACGATCACGGACATGACCATAGTGCAGCTGGTCCACACGACGGGGCATTGATTGGCCTTGGTGGTGAAGCTTTCCACCTCGAGTGGCTGCATGATGAATCTGGAAAGCTGACATTCTTCTTACTTGATGACCATGCCAAATCAGACGTGACCACCACCGCAGCTAACATCACCATCACAACCACACTCAAAGACGAAACGGTGACGGTTAAAATCCCCTCCGCGGACCCAACTGCCGCCGAGCACAACCAATTCCAAATCACGGATGCGGTCCTACTGCAACGGCTAGAAATGGTCGGTCATGGCGTCACGGCACAAACGACGGTGCTCATCAAAGACACGCCATACACCGGTCAGTTTGAGCATGACCATGGTGATGGACACTCGCACTAACCCGCTATTTCGTAGTCGCCAATGACACTCCGCATTCTCGCCATTGAACCCTACTACGGCGGTAGCCACCAAGCCTTTCTGGACGGCTGGATCGCTAACAGCGTACATACCTGGGACACGATCACACTGCCACCGCACTCTTGGAAGTGGCGGATGCGTCATGCTGCGATACACGCGGCTTCACAAATCGAACACATGCAAACAACAGGCAATAACTGGGATATCGTTCTCTGCTCGGATATGCTCAATCTCGCAGAACTCAAAGGACTACAACCGCAATTTTTTTCTGAGACGATCTCGGTTCTGTATTTTCACGAAAACCAACTCACCTACCCAACTCAGACTCCTCGCGAATGGGATCACCATTTTGTGTTTACCAATTTCACCTCCGCCCTAGCAGCCGACCACGTTTGGTGGAATTCACGATTCAACCAAAATGAGTTTATCGAGAACCTACCGACCTTCTTACAACAAATGCCGGATTTTCAACCACTGCTAGAAATCGATAACATTGCCCCCAAAAGCGAAATACATCACCCGCCGATCGATGTTCCGCTGCATCCAACTGTCAAACAAAACGACATTCCAATTCTATGCTGGGCAGCTCGGTGGGAGTTCGATAAAGATCCCGCCACATTTTTCGAGGCCGTCCGGTTACTTAGAGAACAGGGGGCCATTTTTCGACTAAGTGTAATTGGCGAATCATTTCGTAATTCGCCAGACGTCTTCATCTCAGCAAAATCCGAATTCGCAGACATCATTCAGCGATGGGGCTACCAACCCTCTCGCCAAGCATACCTCGACACACTTACCGAAACCGACATCTTTGTTTCAACGGCGATCCATGAGTTCTTTGGTATTACTGCAGTTGAATCTATCGTGTGTGGTTGTTTTCCATTGCTGCCTGAGCGTTTAGCCTACCCAGAAGTTCTCGAATTACCTCTCTATCCGGAACGCAGTTGTCATTTTTTCAATGGCTCCGCCCAACAACTCGCGACAAAACTCGCAGATCTCATCAAACAACATTACCTCGGTAATCTCTGGCCCTATGACTCGCAATTAATCCAAGACTCCATGTGCCAATACCAAATCAAACCATGCGTCCAGAAAATGGACCAACGACTCGTTGACTATACGGTGATATAATACAATCCAGCTCCCAACCTTTTCGAGGCTGGGAGTTTTACTGGTTCAAACCAATACCGCCGGGTCCAGCACCCGTAACCTACCAACGCAAAACCGCAGTTGTTCGAGAAGCTCTCGTAACAACTGCGGTTTATCTTATTGCGATACTTAACGTCGATTATTTCGCCGTAACACGTTTAGTAATGTCCGTTTCCAAAACTCCGAACACAGCTTCATGACGTTGTACTGACATCTGCAGCGCTGCGAGCAGTCGCTTAGCAGTGTAGTAATTCATAACCGTTCGTTGTTTAATTTGAATCGGCGACGTTGGTGCGCCCATTGGTTGAGGATTCAACGCAAAATCAACAATCAATTCTTCGGGTGAACCCGTCACGCGACAGAAATTGGCATAGGTGCAAATCGTCTCGGAATCATCCACTTCCACGGCTGCTCGTTGTTGAGGAGGCGCTGCCGCAGCCGGTTGTTCGGCAGGAGCGTCGTCACCAGCCGTATCATCCGCGGCATTGTCCTCGGTCATTCCAGTCGCTTCATCTTCAGGCACTTCGGTTGTTTCTTCTTGTTCTTTATCTTTGGCCATCAGCTTCTCCATAATAGGCTATAAAAGTTTTTTTAGTTGTTCCAATAATGCGACGTTTATAACACGAAAACGAGGTTTAACTCAACAGCGTTACAGCAAATTTTCGGATTACATCTGAAAGTGAAACGTTCTAGCGGCATAACGGTACAGTCTCCACCCCAAGGAACGTTTCTGTTTGGGATAAATCCTAGCCTGCCCACGAAGATCCACTTGGTACAACAATGCCGCCGAAACATCCATCGGTGCGCGGGCATAATAACTAGGACTCACTGGTCTCGCTCGGCCCGATGAGTCAAGCACCGTGCCTAACTGCCCTCCAGATTGACTTGTTAAATTAGCCGGACTTTCAACCAATGTCGAAAATGAAATATCACGAATCTTGGGCTCGTAAACCGTATTGGGTGCCAACTCCAAACAGATTTCCACTAGATTGCCACTTTTAATTAATTCAATATCTGCTTGATCAACAACCAACTCGGCGTCTATTTGCACTTTAGCGGTCGTGACAGCAGTAACACCTGCGCCCGCCTTGGCAGCAATCAGCTCATCGTCTCGCGGCGTCGCTATCGTACAAACGGCATCCTCAGGTACAATAAATGCACCAAGGTTCTCTCGATCAAGCAAATACCCAGACCAGCCCGGTAAACTTCCCGCTCCCCCTTGGGAAGGTTTGAAAGTCGCCGGAATCACCACCCCTGCAATAGGGGCGTTTATCAATAGCAACTCGGCCTTGATCTTTTGTTTTTCTAACTGATTTCGCAGTGATTCGATGGTCTCGCGAACTTCTACTAACTCTTCAGGAGCTTGTGGGTCCACACCACGCTGCTTCTTTAATATTGTTTGCCGCGACTCTGCTTCCGCTAAAGCACTTTTCAGTTTAATCAGCAGTATTTGAATATCTTCATTTTCAATCCGCGCGATTAGATCGCCCCGTTCAACCCAACTTCCTGCTGTAACATTTACTTCGACCAAGCGACCATTTGTCTGAGCAAAAACAGTTGCCGACAGCCGCTGTGAATAATCCACTTCGTTTGCTACCAACTCTGTGTCATTGCCTGTAATTTGAGAGCTCACTGCAAACTCACGAGGCACTAATCGTACCGCGCAATCTATATGATACTCAAAGGGTATTAAACAGATAACGCCAACAAACGCCACCACAACTCCGACCGAAGCGGCCAATCGATGCTTCTTCACTTTATGCATCCTTCCTGGTGTATAAAAGAATTTCCCCATTTGCCAGACGGGTTGAACAACCAACCCAAAAACCCCCATGGCGCCCATCAACTGCCCTAAAACCTTTAAGCCGTAAGGCTCTAACACTTGATTCAAGAACATAAAAATCGAGAATACAATCAACCACCGATAAATCACGGCGGCCACAGTATAGAGCCCAAAAAAGAAATGATTACGTTTGGGTAAGAACGGACTCTCTGGCTGTTCGATTCCCAAACAAATACCTACAACAAATCGTTTCAAGACTTCTGTTGCTTTTTGTCGTAAATTAGGGATCTCGATGAGATCCATCAGAATATAATATCCGTCAAAACGCAGCAATGGATTTCCGTTGAACAGCAATGTGCTAACACTACAAACGAACATCAAACTAAGGGCTAATTGATTAAGCAGGCCGGGTTGACTGAACCACCACACGAACGTTGAAATCGATGCAATGCACATCTCGACATACATCCCGCCGGCACCAATAAAAATACGGTGCCATTTGTTGGGTAACATCCACGAATCGGAAACATTGCAGTATAGGGCAGGGGTAAAGACTAACAGCATGAATCCCATTTCATGGCATTCCCCGCCATACCTTTTGCATGTTAAACCGTGTCCAAATTCATGGAGCACTTTGACAACCCCCATGGATGTTCCAAGGTAGATCCAATTATGAGCGCCGAAAAACTGATGAAAGGTAGGCATTTTCGATTGAAAAATATCAAATTGAACGGCAACTAATGTCAAGGCTGACGCGGCGAGTGCCAACACACAGCAAACGGTTACCCAAGAAAAAAACCAGCCTGTAAATGGATATAAACGATTTAAAATTCGTTCTGGATCAATACCACGCCAGCGCAAAGCGAAGACATTGGTAAATTTGCCCATCAACTCTTTACGTTTTTTGGTGTCTCGACGATGTCGCAATTGGCGACCTTGCCCGGGCGCATTCGAGATCACTAAACCGCTACGATGAAGTTGACCGATAAAGTGCTGCAAGTCTTGAAATGTTACTTTCTGCGGAGCAAACTGCCGTTCGAATTCCTCCTTCATGTGGTCCATGCTCGTATGGCCGTCCATCATATTGAGAATCGAAAATTCTTCGTCATGAAAGCGATAATAATTCAGTCCAATTGGTTCCTTGACTACCCAGAACGACCGACCTTGATAGGTCTGACGCTTAACTGATAAATCCGGCCGCATGCGCAGCGATACCGAACGACTTGTGCTGCTTACAAGACTGTCGGCTAACGAAACCAATGCTTACCCCCTTCTGTCTACGTGATAATACGAGTCATTAGAAACACTCGCCAGAAATCCAAATTAATTGCCCACGGTCATACTAAGCGTTACGCCGGGACGTAAAACCCATTGGCCTTTGTATTTTTTATTAGTGACCTCTGCCCACACTTTGTATTCACCACCTGCTTCCACTTTGTTGCTAACAAACTTAATTTTCCCTTCAAAGGAGAACGCTTTTTGGGGGTCAGCTTTGTCAGCTGGATCATAGATTGAATAACTTACCGTCACTGGCCGCTCAAACAACAATTGCGGCAATTGCTGATCGATGGTAACAAAGCCCTCAATCCGCAACACGTCCATCCGCACTATCTGAAAAATCGGATCCCCAATCTGAACCCACTCGCCTACTTCCTTATATCGTCTTTCCACTTCGCCGCTTAGGGGAGCCGTGACTTTGCGTCGCTCGATATCCAAATCCGCCCGCGATAACTGTGCCTGCCGTACATCAGCAGTTAAACCGGCAACGTCCAGTTCAACCTCAGCAACTTGAACTTGCAAACGAGCGCGTTCCACGGTCAACATTTCACGGCGAATCTGCGTTAACGGAACTGCTCCTGGAGACTCAACGTTAACTGCCTGAGATTCTTTCAGCTCCGCGTCGGCAACATCTGCTGACGCTATTGCTGCCTTAACATTGATGTCATTACTGGCTTCTTTCTGGGAAACCTTTAACTGCAATTCAACCTCTTGACGGCGAACACGAGAATCCGCATCATCAATCTGCGCTAAGATGTCACCTACCTTTACCGATGCGCCCTCCTGTACACCAACCGCTGTTAACACTCCGGGTAACTGCGCGGCGACCTCAACCTCTTCCAGCAACGCAACGTTACAGTCTGCGATTGCGAAACCATCACCAGCCTGAGGGGCCGGTTGTTGTGTAAATGCATACTGCCCTGCCATAACAGCAAGTAATCCCGAAACAATTAATCCCATCATTACTTTACGCATCTTAACTCCCAAATCAATTTCAATTCTGTTTGTTTTTCGATTCGTTTTAACCTTAGAACAACAAATGATATTGCACCCATTGAATCGCTTCATGGAACCAAGCATACCCCAACGACGACTCTCCACAGTGAATATCGCAGGTAACCGTTGTGCCTGGTCGCAACTTACCATCAAGTCGCGCATTCAACTCATCATGATCAAAATCCACTAAAATCATAACTACCGGTCCATCTTCACCAGCAACTTGCGTTGTTGGCCGGATCTTACGAACTTTACCCTTAAATATTTCTTCCGGATTCATTGCCAAAACAAATTCAACTTCCAATTCCTCATCGCCTTGTTGCCCTGACATGTACTCTGCCACGCTACCAAAACGGCGTTCCGGCATCGCGAGTTCAATCTCCCAGTCGTGCCCCTCATCAGTCTGCACGACAGTCATTACAATCTGCCCTAATGCAACGGGGCGATGCAGCAAGGTTTTCTCAACATCCCATTGCAGGATAACCTGCCCATCACAAGGACTGCGTATTTCCAACAAGGCCTCTTTTTTGGCGATGATCGCCATTTCTGCCTGTAATGAGTTACGTTTTAAAGTCAACTGCTGTACTTGACCAGAGACTCTAATCTTATCCGCTGGACTAAGGCCGATCTGAAACTGAGCACGCCGTGCATTGCTAAGCTGCTTTTTCGTTTCCTCAAGTTGCCCACCTACACGTTGTTTTTCAATTTGCAAATCCGGATCTTCCAACAACAGTAATTTATCGCCTTGTCCTACGTGCTGTTGATCAATCACACTAAGCTCACTGACAATACCATTGGCCGTCACAAAGATATCGTAACGATCGATCGGTTGGATAATCCCCTCAGATTCAACTGAAAAATCCACCGGAATCAGCGTAAACAAAAGCAGAACTGCAATCACTGCTGACACTATCGCTATCGTCTTTGGCAATGCTCTTACGCGGATAATCCACGCCGCCCGCCCAATCGCCCGCCAAATCGGCATCAGGAACAAGTTGTTGTGTTCCATGCTATTTGCCACAGCGCGACAACTGTGTTCGTAAACAAGGTCAATTCGAGGGTCGAGAATACTGCGCGGCAAGTTAGTTTCGATTTGTTCGACAATCAACGCCCCGATGAATTCCTCATGCTTCGATCCCTCCGTAGGGTCACGCTCCGAGGGATCCTGCGCCGCCTCAGCACGAGTCTCTGAGCGTTTCAATGGTAAAACAACTAGCGTCTTGGTATATGATTCATCAATGTATTCGTCAAGCACTTCTTCAATTTGCGGAGGCAAGTCTTCTGTGTCGCCGTCATACCACAATGGTTCACCGCTACGCATCACCCGTGTCGACAACTTACCAAGCAGCGTCACAGCATTACTCCGTGTTTCCACTGTATCTTGTCCACTTACCGCTTCCACGCGGCATTTTTGACCTCGCCGCAACGCCACACAAACTCGGTCACAGCCAATCATCCGTCGACCTTCGTTGGCAATCGAATAGACCGTCTCGCGCAAATCGAGATTGTGATGGGCTGTACGACTAAACTGATCCGCCTGGGCCCACAATGAATGGCGATCACTAAAATGCTTTAACTTCTGGCCCTTAACCCACTCCGAGGCAAGTTCACACATCTGCACCAAAAATCGCAAGTAACCACGTTGTGTGGCCGGTTGAGAATTGGGGCGCTGAAACACTTCCACCACACCCTCGACTTGATCATCGCCCTGCAGTGGTGCCAGCACCAACAGATGCGGCGTGGGATTACCAATTGTACCATCTTCGCCAAAACCAGAATTCGGCGGAATTAACTGAGGTTCGTTTGAATGCGCAATATAGTGTAACAATTTAGTGTGGCGAGCGGCATCTTCTGAAGAATCATCAAGCAGATTGGATTCAATGTTGATTTGATAAGCAACCTTCGCCACTCCCTCATCACTGATAGACCAGACAGCTCCACCGGCGGCGGCTAATGCAGAAACAATTTTCTGCATAAAAGCCGCATAAAATTCGTCTGGGCTCATTCCACTTTTGGCCAATTGTGCAATCTCACTGACCAAACCACGTATTTGTTGCTTGGTTTGTTCGACCGCCTGTGTATTCATTTCAGATGACATTAATTAATAACCGCCCTTAAATATCCCTGCACAATATGCAAGTCGCTTGCTGCCAGAATAGTATAACTAGCAAACCCTGTCCTATTGGTCCGTTGTGTTTTTACGTCGTTTTATTGCTGGGCTTTGGAATCATTCAACTCCAACACATTGTTCGCCTGTAGCAACAGAAAATGTACCTTAATCCGCTAACATAACGCAACCTGAGAACTTCTCTGCCTCGCAGTAAACTGTCAGGTTAATCAGCTGAATCCAAATACGGATCCTGACCAATCTCTCGTTGCAACTTTTTACGTTCTTTCTCTTGATGCAGCATCACCGTACGATCTCGAAAATGGGTCTTTTCGACCTTTTGCTGAGCTCTTCGCAACAACGAACCGTATTGATTTACATCTCCGACAAGATCACTGCCGGTCGCCTTGTAACGGTCAGCCTTTGTTTTTCCGTGGGCTTCCTTGAGAATATCGTCCTCAAGAGCCATGTATTGACGATACGTTCCTGGATCGCCCTGACGCGCGCAACGTCCAATTAGCTGCCGGTCAATCCTCGCTGAATCATGCAATTCAGTACAAATCACATGTAAACCACCCGACTCAGCAACGCTCTCGCCGAGCTTAATATCCGTACCTCGCCCCGCCATGTTCGTAGCAACTGTCACCCGACCTGCTATCCCAGCACGTTCCACAATTTCGGCTTCATGTTCGATCTCGTTTGCATTGAGCACATCATGATCTATCCGAGCCGCTTTTAGCTTGGCGGATAACAAATGGCTTTTATCGATCGACCGAGTTCCGATCAAAACGGGCCTACCCAAATCATGTACTTCTTGAACTTCAGCCACAATCGCATCCCACTTGGCATCTTCACTACCAAACACTAGATCATCCCAGCGTTCTCGCTGATTAGGACGATTGGTTGGAATCTTAACTACATTGAGCTTGTAGACCTTGCGAAATTCACGAGCCGCACTACTAGCCGTACCCGTCATGCCGGCGACATGACGATAACGCAAAAATAAATCCTGGACGGTAATCCTCGCAGCCTGACCAGTCGGCACTGAAACCTCAACGCCTTCATTAGCTTCGACCGCTTGGTGAATCCCATCTCGCCATTTGCGACCTTCAGCAATCCGCCCCGTTGACTCATCGACGATAACAATCTCACCGTCGCGAATCACATACTGCTCATCTAAAAAGAACTCGCGTGCGACTTTGATTGCCCGTTCAGCATATTCGTATAAATCCACCAAACCCATTTCAGCAACGAGGCCAGGTTTCACTAACGTTCGCACACGCTGCCTTCCCGAAAATGTCAGTTCAACCTTGCGTTTCTCGTGGTCAAATTCGTAATCGTGATCATCCTCAAAGCCACTCGCGTTTTCTGCGGCCCATTGATAGGTTAAAATAATTTGTTCACGAGCCTCTTCGCCAATGGACCCAATAATCAACGGAGTTCGTGCATCATCAATTAAGATGCTGTCGGCTTCATCAAGCAATGCAAAATAAGCCTCGCGTTGCACAGGCATGTCACCCGAATCATCCCAGCGTTGACTGCTGCCGGATCCCAAAAAGCCGTCCATCTCGCGACCCATTCTACGCAACAGCAAACGATCTCGCATAAAGTCAAACCCAAATTCCTTGGCCGTGCCATAAGTTATATCGCTATGATACCCCTCACGGCGGGCGTCTCGATCGTTGTCGGTAAGCACCACTCCCACGGTCATCCCCAGTGACTTGTAAAGCGGTTTCATCCACTCCGCATCACGTTCTGCAAGATAATCATTAACCGTCGCCACGTGTGTCCCTCGACCCATTAAAGCCCGTAGATACGTCGGTAACGTAGCAGTCAACGTCTTACCTTCACCTGTCTCCATCTCTGCAATGGCACCATGAAACAACGACATTCCGCCAAGAATCTGCACGTCGTAATGACGCATCTCTAATATTCGCTGCGAAGCGACCCGCACTAAGGCATATGCTTCGGGAAGTATTTTGGAAAGTGATTCACCACTGCGAGCACGAAACTTGAGAGCTAAACTTGCCTTCCGCATTTCCCGATCATTTAATTTAAGATATTCATTTTCATGGCGAGTCACCACTGGCAACAGTGTTTTCCACTGTTCCATCCGTAGCCCCATAATCCCCTTGCGCACGGAACCTAAGCGGGATACCGTCGACGATCGCAGGCGTAAATCACTTGCGCCGACCAAATCCGACCCAACAAGCAAACCACCGCCGCTTGCAGTCTCTTCTAATTGTGGTAATTCGGTGCTCATCAACTCGCTATTTTCCGTGTCTGAATTAACTCAAGCTTGGCCGTCAGGTCTTCCCGCTTTTATTACGCTATATAAAATTCACCTGTCGCAACGCCAACTCTGTGATCAAAGCAACTCAAGTTCGTCGATCGTATCGGAGCTACTTTCACTCAACAATTCTGTTCGTTCCAAAGAATACCGATTAAACCATAACGTTAACACTTGGTCAGCAGTTCGTGTATAGTAATCATCCAGTGCATTATATTCAATTGGACTTTCCGACAGTGTGTCCCGCACGACAACATTATCGACAGGCACTGCTGCCATTAAAATATTCGTGGGCTCCATCAAGGCGACCCTATTAAATATTCCAACCGTCGCTTCAGATTCACCCGACATACTTGCGTTAAGCCAATTCACCACTCGCAGAGCATCCAAGCTTGTTATCCACCCGTCGCCGCTAACGTCGTAATAGGGCGGAGGCGAGTCTCCCTCAGTGGGATCTGACAATTGTCTAGCACCTCGATTATTCAAATCATTGACGATCAACAAGGCATCTAGCGGAACTACGTCACCACTTGCATCTACATCTTCAGGGACATCTAAGTAATGCCAAGCCGGCGGTGCCAACCCATATCGCACATCAGAAACCGCGACCCCCGCAGACAAGGTTCGTCCCACTTGATTTGGTGTCGTCGGTTCCCAACCGCTACGACCTTGCATTTGAATCGCATAATCACCGGCAGGCAATGACTGCAATCGAAACACGCCTAATGCATCTGTTACTACCGTCGTGGCGGGCCCAACAATAATGTTATCCAAATGCAATTCCGTGTCATAATGTGCGCGGGCAATGACATAGGCAATGTCTGCTGCACCACGCTGCAGCAACATCGTCTCCACATCACCGTCAGCCAACACGCTTGTGGTGACTCTATCCAGCATTAATCCTGTCACACTGTAAGCCTCCAAACGACCAACGTCACCGTTGGTATCTGCCACTGCGTCGATGCTAAAAGAACTCACCGGTGAATCAAACGTCACCTTCAAAGTCCGTGTGCTTGTCCCCCAAGTCGTCATCACAGAACTCGTCGCAGCACTAAAATTCCCAAAGACTCGATCTCCCGTCGACGTGTCATTTCGCACTCGTGAATATACATTCGCGTTACCGACCTGTGTGCCGACAGCAGATAACAGCATTCCATCAAACCGAGAATTGAGCACCACACTATCGACAAATCCGTCTGGGTCCGCCTCTGTTCCCAACTGTAATTGTTCACCAGTTGCATCCACTAATCTAACCGCAACGTCACTCAAACCCGCTTCGTCATTATCCCATACACCATCGTTATCGACGTCAACCCACACAAATCCCGCAAGCCCAGTATCCGTAACAACGTTGCGCTCACCAATATCAAACACGATTCGATTGGATTCGGATACCAATAATCCCGTTCCCGTATCAAAGGAACTACTGCGAATCTCCACCTCTTGGGCGCCCTCGGGAACGACAAAAGAAAACTGCACATCTACCGTGAAACCACCCGGGTTTAGAGCTGTAACCCATGCACCTTGATCAATACGGTATTCGATTCGATCAATTTCGTTTATTGTCATGTCACTTTGAAAACCGCTGCTGTTTCGATTAAGCAACATACCCACCTCAGTGCTACCCGAAAAATAGAACTCGTCGTCAGCTTGATCAATGTACCCAGTTCCAATAAACGAGTGTGGCACATCAAGTACATCAAACACCCCATCCCCATCACTGTCCTGCCACCCAATCATCTTCAGCGACGAATCGCTGCTTGTGTGGTTCGCATAGGCATTCGCTAACAGCGTACCGGATGCCATAATACTATCCTGCTGTGAGAAACCGACCTCTGGATTATTTGATGCATTTAAATTCTGAGCGTCGTAGTATCCGCGTTTCTGCAAGTAGCTCCCCGCGCCAGAATATTCATCACGAGCCCAGAAGATATGCCCCATTTCATGTGCAATGGTAGAAGCGGGGCGACCTGCAGGTACCACTAGGTACCGACCACCGGAAAATGCAAATGCCCGTCTAAAACTCCCTCCCTCGGCAAACATGCCATCGGCATCATTTTCATCATTAACAACAAAGATCGTAAAACCCCAATTCGTACCATGCGTAGTTCGTTGTTGATCATTGAATTTCCGCATGTCTGCCGAGATCCCGTCGGAAGAATTGGCGCCTGCTTCATCAAGAAAATCATTAACCCAAGTTGTATAGACGTTGCTATGCTCAGCAATGGGCTCAACTGCCGTTGCGACCGGATTGTCGGTGTATTGGTAATCCGTTTGAAATTGGACACTATGAACACTCTGTTGGGCTGCTAACGTATCCTCCCACCAAGTCAACGCTTCATCAATCTTAGCCTTGACTGCAGCAACCGAGTCCGCTGTCCAATCCTCGCTACTCGCACCGCCAGTAGACTCTAGTAGCACCACTGTAGTTGTGACATCACCTAGCAAAAATCCGCCCGTGTCTTGCTGCATCGCGCCGAAGGGAACTCCGCTAAGAACGATTCGCGGCTCCAATGGTTCAAAATTCAGCCGCCGCGAAATCCTGCGCGCAGTTGCATGTTCTAACCTAGATGCGTCCGTAGATCGTGACGATCTCTTGGGCCATCGCTTGCCAAGCATAAAACGAGCCTCGATTGATTCTATAATTAACTACATGCCCTTATTAGCATAGTAGAACCCTCATAGAATACAGGCAAGCTTTTGGTCACATCAATCGCAATTTAATACTGAACCGAAGCAAAGAACTCGTCACGGCCCTCGTCGCTGTCGCGTAAATCCGTCACTTCGCCGCCTATGTCCGCTAAAACAACGTCTAGTCTATTTTCCCGACTAAGGTCCAACTCGGCAAATTGAGCTTCACGAACACGCTCCGCTGACGCCATAGCAGGAATATCAACCACTACACTGCCTGATGCTGGTTGAACTAAATCAGCAATCGACGCCGAGGTCACAGTGACTCGAGTTGCCCCATAGTACGCCATAAACACGTCTTCGCCTTCTCCTTCATCGTCAGTATTGTTGAGTACGTTAATGACACGAATTGCATCAATCGCAGAGGCAAATCCGTCGTTATTGACATCTACCAATGGTGATTTGTCGATTTCGTCTTCTTCACGCGCCGGCAACTGACCAGTGCCCCCAATTACATTTTCAGCATTGATATAGTTAATTACCATCAACGCGTCGATTGCTGAGACGAAACCATCTTTGTTGACGTCCTCATTAACAAAAATATTATGCCAGTCACTGTTATGGGTAAACAACTGGTAATCTTCAACTTCGCCGTCATCGGCTGGCCCCGTCGGTAACAACCCACCTTCGCTGCTCAGTCGCATTCGCAACGATGGGCAAGTACCTAATGCTTGCGGTGGTACGCGGAACCACAATCGATTTTCTCCGTTTTGTATCTCAACATCGCCCAAGATCGGCGTTGGATCACCGGTAATCGGATCAATAATTTCTTCACCTGTAATCGAATCAACTTCGACATTGAAGAATTCAAGTTTTTCAGAAACAGCAATTTGAATAGGTTCATCAGTTTCTGGGTCGATTTCCGTCGGGTCGTCGCCGATAAATCCGTTCCATGAACGGTCGTGATTATAGTCTATCCAAGCGTCGACGACACCTTCACGATCAGGCCCAACACCATTAACCTCGACCACCAATTTATAGATTCTTCCAGGTTGCAAGACCTTAAGTTCACCTTGATTACGTAGGCCGGCGGCGGAAGGAAGCTCATCGTCATCATCGAAGAGATAATCCGGGGAGTGGGTCCCGTCGGATTCGACATCGACCCCACTACCTAAATGGAATCCGTCGACCACCAAATGGTTGGCTCCATTTTCGGCACTGGTAACCGGGTGACCATCTTTAGCGTCCCCCCAGTCCCGACCCGTGCTCAGATTTATCTCGAACGTTGTATCTCCGGTTAATTGGTTCGGATACAGCGAGTTTCCAGCTCTGTCTTCAATCCCACTAACTAGGGAAATCAATGTGCCGGACACACTCGATGCACCGCTGACAATGACCGAATCCGTCCTCGCAATCGCGGTCACGCCCGTGAGTGTTGGAGCGCCGTTAATAGCAGCTGCGATGGCGATCCCCATTTGATTCTCATCGAACGATTCAAATGGCAAATAGTTTACCGGTACCGTCGCTTCGACACCTGGAAAACCGATTTGAGTTAAACCAGAAGTCCCAACCAGCACTGTATGCTGCAATGTGGACCCCTCCAATTCAACAAACCCATCACCGAGGTTCCTCGCCGTCAACGAGAGATTAGACAAATTAACTTGTGAAACGAGCGAACCGGTAACTTGGTCCAACGTACTATTATCGCTAAAAGCAATAGGCCGATTTCCAGGGCTCGTTGTTGAATCATTATCCAATTCGAATGTTACTGTATAGCTACTATTGGTAATCGTTAATGTTTCACCGTCTACCAATCCAAATGGAACACCAGCACGACCGGGAATTCGTAATCCAAGTTCCGTGCGAGTGCCAGGCTCACCCAATTGAGTCACGCTTGTGTTTGAAGCATCCAGCACCGTCAAGCGGTCGCCGCCTACATGAATTTGCCCATCGTCAACGTGCGTCGGTGACAAGCCAAGTGCCGCTTGATGAACGGCGTTAACGATTAAATTAGCAATTTGTTCATTATCTAAGTCAGGCGTAATTGAAATTACCCTGGTCGTATCTGGGAGCGTCGTGCCATCAGTATCAAATTCCATTTGCAAGAAGTCGCTACCGTTGTCAACAGTGATATAGTCACCATCAAACACGCTTTCAGGAACGCCGCGTTGTGTAACGACCGTATTAGACGAGTTTAACGTGTGTTCTGCCGAAGAACCCACATGGACTTCCCCGTCACCGCGAACGTGTGGTAATAGATTAATGTTAGCGGCTGCTAACGCATCGCTGATCGACTGAGCAATTTCATCCGCATCATCAGCCACCGCAAAGCCTACGGGGAGGGCATTTCCCTGAGTAAAGAGATCCAGAGTGAACTCGAACACTTGATTGCCTGCACTACTTGTGATCGTGAAGGTTTCACCATCCACAATCGCACTTCCACCAGCTGCCGGTACCGTGAGCGTGTATGCCGCTGGAACTTGCATCGCGTAACCACTGTCGAATTCAAATATTGCTGAGTTTCCTAATTTGTCATCAACGGTGAACATTTCACCATCATTTATTTGATCACCTGTTTGCGGTTGAATGACGAACCCACGGGCGCTAGTTAACTCCACTAGATACGTACTATCTACAGAAAACTTACCGGCAAGAGGTATCAAGCGAATAATGTCATTGGCTGAGTCGTATTCGAAGATATAATCGAATCGTGGTTCGAGTCGAACTCCATCCTTAAAGAGGGTAACTGAACTTGACTGAACACTAGAATCCAAAACGCCCGAACCACCATTCAAGTCTCGCGAATTTTCGCTTTCGACTAACTGAATCGCAATCATTTCGAGATCCTGATTCCGGATTTCAATGATCGTTTCAGCCGCGTCGCGATCTGGTGCGGTATTGTCTAGTGGGCTAACAATCACCGCTTGTGGACCAATAAAATCGGACCGATCTATCGCCCCACGGTCTTTAAATACTTCGTGGCCGATTCCCGTTGGTGTGGCAACCGACGGGTCGTCAACTCTACGTTGACCGAGCGCATCGTGGGTCGATACGATAATCGGCGAATCAGCAATTCCCAAGGGTGTCTTCAACGTATGCATTTCGTCACGTTCCACAACAGAATCAATCGCGCTATCGATCGCCAAAGCACCTGGAGCCAAATAATAGTTTCCATTGGCTGAATCTTGGAACAATGGGGCTCCGGCACCAGTATCAATGTCAATTGGAAAATCACCTTTGGTTACCGTCGCGTCTGTTGCGTTATTTGCGAACACAGTTCCGCCAATGACTGTCGTAATACTACTTGCGTCAACATCAAGTCCAACATTTAGATCAGCAACGATATTATTTAATAGGGTGGGACTCGCATTATTCGAAATCTCAATACCAACCCCACTGCCATCACCAATAATCGTGTTGTTAATAATTCGCGCGAATGGAACAGCAGCCGTTTGCCCTGCGGCAAGATTGCCTGATAAACTAATACCGCCGCCCACATTCCCCGCCAGAATATTATCCGTCACAACGACGCCCGGTAGAAGATTAAACGTATTCAATTCTCGTCCGACACGGACCGGACCCTGATGGGGATTTCCGTTTGCGTCGGTGACCGATGAAACCATAGAAATACCGAAACCTAAACTGTCCGTAATAACATTCTGGCCGATAACAACTTGGCCTTGTTCCCGACGTGCGTTGTCATCACCCGTATCGGAATAAGGAATCGTCAGTGGGTCATCAATATCGACGACAACCGGCCCATCAAGATTGATGACGTGGTCCGTAGACGTAATATCAGGATTTAATCCACTCGCAAACCCCGCAACGATGCCTGCTCCATTCAGTGTACTGTGATCATTTATCGCGTCCCGCATTAACAACGCAATTTCCTCTTTACCTGTCGAGGGATCTATACATATGATCGTAATATGGTTATCTAATGCATCGTCGTCACATACAACAGTCGCGTCGCCGTTTTCATCAATCCTGCTATCGTTAAACTCGAAACTAACTTCGTTGTAACCGTCGGAAACTGTGAACGAGTTACCGTCAACAATATCATATCCCGCAACAGCTCGAATTGCCACTTCGTTGCCTAGACGATCGTTGGTATCCCAGGTCTGCGCGACGTAGGGTAACGTTCCATCCACGGAATACTCAACGTGCTGAGTACCGCGACGTAATTCCAATTGGTATTCACCGGTGGATATTTGGTTCTCGCGTGCCCGATCGTTCGTTTGAAATACAACACTTCCATTCGCCCCAGTAGCCATTTCACCGCGCTCAGCAAATCCGATAATGATATCGTCTATATAAACACCTTCGAACGAACTCTGTGCGGTTGACCCGCCGAGCAAAGCGGAGTCCTGACCTCGCCGAGGGTCCTCAAAATTACCGTATTCATCACCTGGCATAGTGGTCGTCAATCCGAAAGGCCCCTGATCATCAACGGCATGACCAATAATTCGAATCACGCCGCCATAGCGTGGGAAGGCACCCAATTCACCATTGGCAAACGCATTTGCTAGCGATAACTGTACAGCCGACGCAACTGCTACTTGATCCATCCCAGCATGAATTTCCACGCCTCTCTCGACACTTTCGCCACCTGTTCCCTCAAGAATGAATCCTGAATTGTTAGTGACCGCCTTTGCACCCGGAAAATTAATTCGGTTATTTTGACGCTGGGTTAATCCAGCAGCGATATCCACATTAATTTCTATATCATATTGACCCTTTGACCCTTCCTGTCGAGATGACAAATCCGTGGGGTCATATGTACTATTTCCAAATCCACTAACAGCTATAAAATAATCACCGTCCACAGTAGCTGTATATTCAAGATATGAGTCCGTACTGGGTAATTCCCCGGGAGCTGAATCATTATCGCTAATGGCCACCTCATCACCATTAGAATCGAACACCCTAAGAACCGAATTTAGCTGATTACCATAATTGCTCGTATCAATATCCACAGTAATCTTAGTTCCAGCCTCAACTGAAAGTTTCACCATGTCGACGTCCCAACTCGAATCATCCAATATCAAGGGGTTATCGCCGATTTGCGCTTGCGTAGCTTTGCATGTCGCTGACATTCCCTTTAAATCTAGGAAAGTCGCCTCGAGCAAAGTATCATTACTTTCAATAGGAATACCAAAAATAAATGGTATCTGGAATCGTGGTAAGTATTCCACAATTGCCGTTTCGACTGCTAGCGCCACCTGAGAGGCCGTCATATCGTCTGTAACAACAATAGTATTATTCCCAGCAGGAGTCACGTCCTTATGGATTGACAAGGACTGAGAAACACCGAAACCGTAATCTAACGTAAACGAGTCAAGATGCTTTAATGCGGCACCCGTTGGCGCAACAAGCGTAAAGCCAAGATCAATTTCAAATTCAACTCCATCGACCGAGAATGTCTCACCGTCTCGTAGGTCTGCTGCCTTTATCGCACGGAATTCCGTACCCGTTGTTAGTGGGTCTCCGGTATTCGTATCACCGGCTGAACTAAAGTCAAAGCGCAACTTGAGCTGATCACTACCTGCGAATGACGATAGGTCGACGCGAGCCTGTCTCCAGTCGCCCGTGTTATCAAATGTTTCCTGAACTTGGATTGCAGTGTTAGGTGGGTCGAGGTCAAGTTCATCAACGACTGTTGGAGTGGTAGAAACGAACGAGTTATTTGTGCTTAGCAGCGTCCATTCACCGGACTCATCCGCAACAAATACGCGAAACGAATCCATCATGTCCACATCATCGACATTTGGATCATTACGCACACCAAGTGCATTCTCTGTTTCCAAGTAATAGTTGAAATACAACGTCGGCAAATCGTCAGCCGAATACCCCTTCAAACTGAATGGGTTGGTTTCAATGGAACCATGAGCACCGCCGGGTATATTATGAGATAAATCTTCGATGGGTTCAAAGTGAAGACTGGTGCCACCGTCTTCCGCAAATTGTGTGCCGTCATAAGAATCCAGACGCCCATGTCCGTCATCGTCGGAACGATCTTCCGTAAAACGCCATGGATTAAAATCGATAGTAGAGAAATTAAGACCGTTGACATTATCAATTCCCGTCGCAATACTGCTTGCGCCATCAATGAATACTGGCTGAAGAGCACCACTAGTATCAAACGCATAGACCTCACCGGTTTTAACAATACCGAAAAGCAAGTTCGCGTAACGTCCGCCTTCAGTGTTGGCTGGTCCAGCCGTTAATCCTTGGAATTCTTTACCTTGCAAATCGCCAGCAGAGGAAGCAATATATGTAGCCTTTGCCAGATTCGTATTTCGATCGTCAATCGTATAAAATCCGCCCTCGTCACTTACTGCGTAAAGTGTATCTCCAATAAACGCCATACCAGTTATATCGCCACCGGGGGCTGTACCACCAACAAGCAATGGATCATCAGCTCTTGCAACCGTCGCGGGTCCTGTTAATTGAATAATGCTACCTTGCAGTACTGCTTCGATGTTCTTCTGAAACAAGGCCGTAAGAATACGTGTAGCAATCTCTGTACTCGAATCTTGCGCTAGAAATGGCACCCCGAATCGTGGTTCACCGTTAAGACCATTCCCGACGGACCCATCGTTGTTTTGGTCGATGAAAACACCTCGGTTAACCGGCGCAGTGAAGCTGCCAACTTGGGCTCCAAGGAAATTCATTCGCTTCCCGTCAATCCCCAACTGTATCTGTGAGAGTGGTGCAAAGACGTCCGCCATATTTTGACCGAATCGTACATTGGTGTCGTTTTCTTCAATCTCGATTGACTGACCGGCACCACTAAGTTGATGATCACCGAAAATGGACAACCAATCCGCGTTTTTAGTAGGTGCGAATGTAGTTGAATCATTAGTCAGTGTGATCCGATTACTTGTTGATGCCAACGCCGCGGCTTCAAGATTAAATCCATCCGACGCATTAATCGCATTGACCATCGCCGTTATAATTTCATCCTGTGTTATCGTATTTGAGACAATCACACTTTCGTTGTTAGGCAGAACCTCACCGTCTTTATCAAATTCAAACGTTCTGAGGGTACCGTTATCATCTGCCAAAGAAAATGTTTCGCCGTCACTGATTTCCGAACCGTTTACCGCGTTGACAACAAATACCGGCCCTGTGTTGAATTCAAATGCAAGGCTATCAAGATTAAACGCATCGCCATCTCGTAAGAATATTCCCTGTTCGTGGACTATATCGAAGATAACCTCGGGACCGCTATTAAACTCGAACTCGATACACGCCGTTCCAGAAGTGCCGTCACCATCATGATCAATACAGAACGTATCACCATCTTCTATTCTTGATGTTGTTTCATTAGTCGCGGCGTCATGGGTCGTCGCTTCCTCGGTTAATAACAATTTATTGGCTAACGTTTGGTCTCCGGCTTTGGTATCAAGAACTCCACGTTCCAACTTATTCGTTCCTGCTCCAAAGAGGGTATCTGGGGAAGAACGATCACCCGGAGGTAAACTAATAATGTCACCGGTATTGGCATCGAATTGGTATAATATATTTTTAGTTGAGACTGAATTCAGGGGACCTACTGTACCATCAGCTAAAGTTTCAACAGCACCTTCAGGACGATGACCGACAACAAAACCTCGGGTATTATTCTCAAACACAGTCGCATCGTAATGGATCCCGTGATTGCTATAGACTTCGCCGCCAGCGCCATCAGATTGGAACGTAAATACACCATCATCTGGTGGATTGCCGGTGGCATCAAGATTCATGATCGAGCCATCACCGGTACCGATTTGTAAATAGTTACCGACATCTGCGTCAAGTCCACCTACGCCCGTGGGATCAACGACTGTAAATCCAAACATAAAGCCGTCAGACCTAAGCGCTATATCTTGGACATCATACCCAATCGCCTCATGGATTGTCGTTTCCTGCTTACCGGTAAAACCATCAATGGTTGTAATGCTCGTGTCTACAAGCCCGGCGTCCGTACTAACATCCGCACTAACAAACAAGACGACGTCACCTAGGAAATAAGGGACTAAACTAGAATCGTCGATAAGCAGTGTTGTCCCATCGAATCGCTCCTCAACAATTCGATCAATGCTATTAATCGGTTCGAGTCGCAACAACGGGTTAGTGGCGTTTGAAGTATAAAACTGCTCCATCTCCGCCGGAATACGTGTTTCATTTGAAATGGCGATGGTGTACGACCCTACCGGCAATTCGACAGTTCCGACGAACGGATCAAGCGGACCAATGGTTCCACGAGACAGGTCGTCTAAGTCCGAACCTTGCAAAGGACTTCTTGGGCGGTCATCAGCAATATTCGAATCGGACCCAACTAAAATCAACTCACCATTATCATTGAAAATGCTGATATTGGTGTTAGCTCGGGCAAAACCGTCAGCATAGTCGAGGTCAAAAATAGCCGCCATACCTGTGCCTTGTGTTTGCACATCTTCGTACGAAACGTCGAATGTGTAGAAATCCACATCACCCGAATTACTGAGATTGCCAGCGACGCTAATTACTGAGCGGTCTGTTTGCAATATGTTTCCGAGACTCTGTGCACCGGCCGGTGTGTCGTTGTTGATCGTCTGATCCTCGGCAACTTCACCCGCAAGTGGAGAATGAATCGGCAACCCGACAATTTCTACACCCCCTGTCGCGTAGCGGATATCAGCGAACTGAATTGATGATCCGGGTTCTTCATCTAATTCTTGTAGTCGCACTTGCAATTGATAGCTACCGCCAATCAGTTTATCAGCGCTAAGCACACGCACGTGATAGGTGTTTATTTGCCCCACCGCACCCGGTAATAACAAACGCATGCCAGCATCTTTCGCGTTGGTCGTGCCATTATCGAACACTCCTAAAACAGATCTTTTTAATGGCTGAGCGTCGACTAACTCTAAACTAGAAACGTCATTTGGATCCGTTTCGATCGTAGAAGCGTCCCCTGAGTTGTCGGATCGATACAGAACCCGTCCAACACTATCTAGAAGTTCGATGACGGTATCCAATTGGACCTCGGTACGATCGATATCGAGCCAAATTTCAGTGCCAGCCGTAGCCTCGAATCGATACATATCTTCATCAGTCGGTATCTCAATAGTACCTTGGATTTCGAACCCCAATCGCGCCAATTCATCTCCAGCAAACTGATCGACTGCTAACTGCCCAACAAATTGAGATGATGCCGGATCAAAATTCTCGTAAATTGGTTGGGCGTGATCGTCGGATTCCCGTTCGTTGATTAACGCTAAATTGCGGTCATTGCTGAATTGCAACAGTTTGATCCCGTCCCAATCACCCGGACTTGGCGTATTACCAATTCCACCACCGCCTCCGTTGCCCGTGTCCACATCCCAGCCGATTAGACCCAACACACTAATATCGTTCGGTTTCACAATCGCTTCGCCATTAGCCTCCGGAGTGGGATTTAATATCGGATCCATAACTCCTAGATATACATCGCCAATGAGCCCACGGTGCTTGAAGTGTGAAGGCTGGTTACCATCACCATCTGCTCCGGTTGACATAGGAATGTCACCCACGGTAAGCCCGGTAATTCCGGTGATGCCCACGGGGTCAAAGATACCATCGTGAAATACCGTATCCGGACCACTGTTCAAAATACGGGTCGCATTGGTGAAATCGGCAGCACCGGCTCCGGGAGCAATCCTAAACATATCCAGTGGAGACATGTTATCGAAGGAATTATTTACAGCACTAACAAATCCAAGCGAATGTGCGATTTCATGAACTATCAGAGACACAGTTCCTGGCTGCGTCGGATCGAATGTGTTCGAGACAACAAAATATCCGTCACACATAGTCCAACAACTGCCGCTACGATTGAAGGTTACGCCATTAATATCTAACGATTCCAATGCTTTGGCATTGGCTTGTGAAATATAGACCGTATCCTCAGCGGTACCCCCGCTTACGTTCAATTGGTCAAATGTCGGTAACTGGTTAAGCAGGGTTTGCTCAGCAGTGGTGCCATCTGCAACCATCGCGCTACGCACGTCATCGAACGGAATTGCACCGATAGAGGCTGTCGAGTACATGCCGCCAATCACACCAGGGGGGAGGGCACCGGTATCCATATCTAATGACAAGGAAATCGGATCATGCAATAATTCTTCTAGGATCGTTATTGCATCGTCAACACGCAATGCCAAGGTTGATCCCGCTGCGATTCCAACACCGAGATTTACAACGATCTCAGTATTTGTCGTTACCGTTGGACCACCGCCACCTATATCGGAAGAATCGTTGGCGGTGTCGGTTTGCAGTTGACCGCTCGGCGTATATCCAGCACCGACAGTATCGTCAGCGATGGACGTCAGAACGACAGGATAATGCGGTTGACCAACGATATTAATCGATCCGCCGATGCGATCGTCAATGTCAAGAGGCTTGCCATTCGCAGTGAACCCCGCTGGATTGTTGACATCCAAATCAGCAAGCTTGACCACTAAACTTTCCCGCGGACTACTCTCTAAACGCAAGCCGCCGTATGTATGGAAATCCGGAACATGAATTGAGTTAACCACAACATGTACTATATCCGTGTCGTCCCAAACGCCTTCGGTGGTCATCGTTCCGCCGCGAACAAGCATGGCATTCAAAGCGTTATCGGCAATAACATTGCCTTGCACGAGCGGTCCTTGATTACCCACTCGGCCTTCAATCGAGTTTGCTTCAACTGTTTGGCGCCCAGCATCTTGCACAAATTCATAATTCAAGTCATTAACGCCCATACTTATTGCGGAGGCTAGATTATGTTGAATGGTGTTATCCGCAATTACAGGTTGATCGCCCGTTACGAAGATGACTGCTGCGCCAGTTTCCCCACGTCCGTTGCGATCCGTATCTTGGGTTCGAAAACCACTTTCGTTGTATTCTAAACGAGACCGAGTAATCCTCGCATTAGCATCGCGTACTTCAATTGCATTAAATGCCGCAAACGCACCCTCAATACGACTCACTCCACCGCCATAGGCAACCACTGCATGATCCACACTTAGATTACTAAAAGGGCTAGCGTAAACCCCTGACCAGTCGCCCGAACTCGCCACCACGGAACCATCTTGATTAGTCGTATCAAATGTGCCGCCAGCACCGTAGCGGGTATCACGAAGTGAGGTTAGTACCACCTCATGATTTTGATTACCTTCCGCAAGCAATAATGTACCGACGGTCATTTCGATTCTAGCACCATCCAACTTAACAACCGTTCCGGGGTCAATGACCAAGCTGGAATCATATCTCGCCGCTAAAATCCTTTCGGTATTGGCGGTTTTAGCAACCGTTTCAACAGGCCCACCGACGCCATGATCGATCACCAAATTTTCAGTGATAACATGCACGATATCCGTGTCGTCAAATCTAGCTGCTACCTCCAATTGGTTTAATCCGTTGCCCGTTGGCGTAGCTATCCTCAACAACATACCGTTAACGGAGTTATCCACGATTGTATTGCCAAACACTTCCGGTCCGACGCGGGAGTAGTCGGGTGTAAATGGAACATCTTGATATTCCGATTCATTGAATCGTGTTTCGAGGAAACTGTTAGGCGATGCCGAAATTGCTGCGCTGGCATTATTTTGAATCGTATTGTGAGTTATGGTTGGTAACGCATCGTCCAAGTGGATTGGGCTAATCACCTCAACGCTACCACCAACGACGACCGAACCTCCACCGTATTGGATAGTTACATGGTTAATCAAATCAACAAATTCACCTTTTTCACTATCGAGCTTCACATGAACATCGTTAGCATCAACACGGTCAGCATCAACGCTATCACGCAAATCAATTCCGCCCCAGTCACCTCCAGCTGGATCGAAGACTTCGGTGCCAGCAGTCGTATGTAGACCAATTTCCTTATCGAACAAGGATGTCAGATAAATTTCCCCTGGCACACTATCACCATTGGCATCGGTTAGTAGATTGCCATTGCTGTCTAACAACCGTGGCGTCCCAAGCATTTGGATCGCACTACCACTAAGGTCGATTAACGAAGAATCACTACCGCGAGCGATGCGTGCACGGCGTGACTTGATGACCACCCCTGCATCGACCATTAGCGTTACGCCTTTTTTTACAACCAACGACGAACCATCCGGTAAATCTCCGCCGCTCAGAGGATTGTATCCCAATTCGTAGGCTTGGTTGCTCTGCAAGTTCGCAGCATCTCCGTCAGCACCAGCGTTTCCAATAACTCGGACGATATCCCCCGCCTTGGCATTGCCCATCGCCGTGTTTAGGTTGGCGTAGGGACTCGAAATCGACCCGTTGCCTGTTCCCGTTGCCAATTTATCAACGAACACTGTACGCGAC
>JABHUV010000248.1 GCA_018658605.1 Planctomycetaceae bacterium
CAACGGTGCAGGTGTTGTGATTACACCTCAGGGTATCTTGCAGGTTAAACGTTTTGATAACCGTCTAACAATGCAACGAATCCTAGCAGCACGCCAGCAGCTTGATCCCGTTGTTGCCCAAGTCAGCCCCATCCGTAAAATTTCGTTGAACCGATTGGAAGCAGAAATTGTGCGCCGAATGGAAGATGGCGAAGGAGTTTCCGGTGACATGCGTTACTTGGCTGGATTAACTTCAATTGATTATGTTTTTTATTATCCAGAAACTGGTGATATTGTTATCGCTGGTCCTGCTGAAGGATATGCGGTTGACCCATCGGGACGTCCGGTCGGAATCCAATCAGGCAAAGCAATCATGGAATTGCAAGACTTGATTGTTGCCTTGCGCAGCTTTGGTCCCGCCGGCGATCAAACTCGAACTATCGGTGTGTCTATTGATCCGACACAAGAAGGCCTAAAGCGAATGCAACAGTATTTGGTACAAGCTGGCCCTTCGTTAAATCCGCGCAATACGCGACCATTTGTTGAAGGATTACGACGTAGTCTGGGGCAACAGGTTGTGACCATTGAAGGGATTTCACCCAAAACGCATTTTGCTCAAGTTCTTGTTGAAGCTGATTATCGTATGAAGTTGATTGGTATTGGATTGGAAAAACCACCCATTAAGCTTAATAGTTATATTCAATCTGCTAGTCCAACATCTGTGAATCGCAACGCCATGGCACGTTGGTATTTTGTGCCTGATTACCAATGTGTACGTGTTAGCGAAGATCAATTGGCAATGCAGTTAGTTGGTGAAGGTGTTAAGTTGGTTGGTGCGGACGAATTAGTCCAAGCCGATGGAACGCGGGTTGGTAATGGTCTTGTTGATCGAGCTAGCAAAGCATTTCAACACTCCTTTACGACTAAATATCCTGCCCTTGCGAAGAAGGTTCCTGTTTACGCTCAAATGCGAAACCTTGTTGATATGTTGATTGCAGCGGCCTATATCCAGCAGCAAGATTTTTACGGAAAAGCAAGTTGGGACCTCGGTATTATTGGCGACGAAAGTGTCTTGTCGGTTGAAGTTTATCCGGAACCAAAGCAAGTCGAAACTGCGGTGAATGCCGTATGGAAAGGTTCATCATTGATGACTCCAATCGGGGGAGGTGTTGATATTCAGCCTCTGACTGCTCTGTCAACGAAGAATTTACTGCAAGACAGCGATGGTGCTGTGCAGAAAGTTCATGCTGATACTTTGCTGACGGACCTCGTTCCTGGCCAATGGTGGTGGGACTGATTCCAAGCTGAAATGTTTTCATTCAAATAAAAAAGGTCCGTTTTCGAACAGGCCTTTTTTAATGCTTGGTGGTAGATGAGAACTACTCGCTCAAGACAATTCGTAGGTCACAGACATTAGTATGGGTAGGGCCAGTCTTGATAAGAGCTTGAAGTGTATCAAAAAAAGTATACGCATCGTTACGTTGCATTGTACTTTTTAGATCGAGTGAGGATGTTAGAAATTGTTCAACAATATTGGAATTAATGAACGCTCCGGCTGCATCCGTAGGTCCGTCTTCGCCATCGGTGCCGGCAGACATGATGAACTGCCGTTGCATACATTGTTGCGGCACCGTGGTGTTGGTAAGTTTCCTTGCCAATGCGGCTAGTATGAGCTGTTGATTACGGCCACCGTGGCCTCGGATACTGGCGTCGGCAAGTTGGACAACGGGTTCGCCACCAGAAATATATGCACGTTTTCCACCCGCAGAGTTCATTTTGCTAGAGCACTCAGCAAGTTCAAATCCAATATGTTCAGCTAACCCTTCTAATTTTATATTCGCTGTATGCGTTGTTTCATACCCCATGGTCGTCGCGGCTTGAGCCGCAGCGGCGACAGCAGTACGATTGTTGCCAATCACATCAACCGAATAGGCGACCGGTAGCGGCGAAAGTGGCACGTGATTCTCGATGGCGGTGAGACAACGCTGTACCACGGGATCCTGGCCGTCGAGAAAATGGCGCAGCACGTTGATTGCTACGTCCATTGGTTCAGTGTCCATCACAGTTGGCCCAGAAGCAATAAGATCCAACGGATCTCCTAGAACATCGGAGATAATTAGGCTGGCGAAATGACGGCTATTGCATCGAGCAGCCAAACGGCCACCTTTGACGTCACTCAGTTTCTTGCGTACGGAATTTAGTTGTTGGATATTGGCGCCATGGCTGCTTAATAGTTGTGTGATCTGTTGTTTGTCGTCGAGTGTAATTCCTGTGATGGGTGCTGGTAGCAATGCGGAGCCGCCACCGGATATTAAGCAAATACAGAGATCTTGAGGGCTTGCTGAGGTGATTAAATCAAGTATTTGTTGTGTGCCGTATAGGCCCTCGACGGTGGGCTCGTTGTATCGGGCTGGACGAGCTGGATGCGTGATAATTTGAGGTAATTCGGCCACGCAATCCTCAGGTACATTGACCCATCCAGTGATGCGTGACTGCAGCGGAGAATTCTCAAATGCTTGGATAACTCCCCGCGCCATCGCAGCAGCTGCCTTACCCGCTCCGACAACTATTATCCTCTCCACGACGTTTAAGTCGACTGTAGTGGAACCTATATGGATTTGTTGCTTGTCAACGTGAATGGCTTGGCGCACCAAAGTAGCGCTGTCTACCGCTACTAGAGCTGCATCCCAGATTTGCAGAGCGTGATCATATAGAGGATCGGTATTCATCGAAAGATGTATTCCTCGATTTCATTTCTGACTGGCAGTCGTGGCAGATGGTTTGCTAAAGATTGAATACCTATTCACGGCGGGGAACTGTTGCAGACGGGTTTGCTAAGCTTGCTTAAGGTTTCTTTAGAGTAGTCTAGGGTGTGGCCGTGGTTTGTAATAAAGTGTTTTGGGGATTATGTGGTGGCTTGCGTTTAGAGATTTGTTTTTGAATACTAATATTGTCAATATTCACGGCACCTAATCCCATCAGCGCAAATGAAACAGTAGCTTCTCCATCGCTGTCCGCTACGCGGTACAAAGTAAAGGATTGCCAGCCGGCGGTATGATGAAACCGATCGGCTAGGACTGTACCCGTAATGGAATCATAAATGACAAGGCCATCCCCTTGGTGCTTCAATGGTGCTGGTATATTTACCCACCCATGAATTCGTAATACGTCGCCAGCTTGTACGGTGACGCTGGGGCTGCTAATCCAAACAGGTGCAGATAACAGTGAGCTAGCGGTGAGATTAGGGTCTTGCCACGCTTGGATTCGTAGGCATCGATTGCCTTCGCGAGGATTGTGAGAAGTGATTTCAACCAGTGATTTGACAGAATGATTGGGGTCGCGGTGATGTTGCCATCCTTCCCGCCGCATTTGTGTTAAGTCTTCCATGCTACTTCCCAGAAGTAGATTGGGTGACCATGTTGATTGTTGTAACCCTAATGTTGTCCGTGCGGATTCTACAAATGTACTGGTGTGCAGGCTCAACGGGTTGGAGACGAGATTATGATCATATTGATTGAGAGCTTGCCATACCTGAAAGCGAATTGTTCGCAGGCTATTTTCCGCTGCAGTCAAATACTGATAGGCAACATCCCATTGATTTGTGGCGACGACATTTCGGGAACTGCGATGGGAAGCAGCCGCTTGGTTGAATGTGTCGGTAAGTGCTGTTGCGGTAATTGAGTCAAATGTACGTAAGTCCTGCATTCGCGATAGTTCCAACTGTAGAATGTCATAACTTAATTGCAATATCCGCTGCCGATTTGTATAGATTCGTCGTTGGATATAATCCCTAACAAGTGGGTCTGCGGTCATGACGACAAGTGAATATGGAGCGGTAGGAGTCAGGGCAATGCGATTATTGGATCCTCGATTAGTACGAATGCGATGTATGGCTGAATAGTTAACATGGTAGGGTAAGTATGTTAAGGGAACACCCGGCACATCAAAACTGATGAGCTCATTATCGTTTGGTCGCGTGACGATTTGTTCGTGGTTATCACGATTAAATAGCCAGACCAATCGAGTTCGCCCTGTTTTGGTCATGTAGACCGAATGGTGTTCCAAAGGAGAGTTAATGACGCCTGTGGATGTACCACCGGATACCCATGGTTCAATTAGTTGTAATTCACGATTTAGACGCTCTAGTACTCGGGTCCGTAATATCGTTTCCTTGTCGGTTCGATCTAGTCGTGAGAACGACTGAAAATGAATACCACGGGCGCCCATAGCCAACGAACGGTGCGTGACCATAGCCAGTTGGTCGTAATTGATTGTGGTTTGGCCTTGAAATGAAGTCGGCGGAGAAGGTTGCCTTGAAGACTGAGATTGAATCATGGAATATTGTTGTTGCAATAGAACCGGTGAAATTTGTGTAGCAATCGAAATCCAATAGGGCGTGCCACGTCTCAATTCATTCATGGCTTGGGTGATTTGGTTTGATGACTGCGCAAGCGTAAGGCTACTATGAAGTGGTTGCCAATTCAGGATGACGAGGTCGGTATAACGACTGACTTGTTTGAATTGATGAGCAGCTGTGACAACGGTCGGTCGGGTGAGTTCCGCAGGTAACGTTTCAATTGATTCACTGGCGGCTTGTAGTGTTTCAAGCGTCGATTCGCGTTGATTCTGTCCGAGATTCCAATTGAGTATTGATGCGGTGCTGGCGGTTGGGCTCAATTCCGCATTGAGGTTAGGAGGTACAATTAATTTTAAATTAAGTCGATCGGCATCTTCGAGTTGCTGGTGGGTTGGGAAATGTTTGAGGGCGACTGTGTTAAATCCCAATTGATGTAAGTATGCCAATGATTCGCCATTATGCTCGATAATGCGAGGCATAAATGGGATCCCATTTACGAGTAATACCGAATCTTTGATTTCGACTCGATTGGCGTGGGATGGTGTGTTGGATGCTTGATTCGTTTGAGGACTTTGGAACTCCTCTAATGCAGTTGTTTGGTAAACGGGATTAGTGGGCCCAACGTAGGGTGTTTGCATGTGGAAAGAATCGATCCACAAATCCAGCGAACCTTGCGTACTGTATGCGTTTAGTATGACCGCTTTGATATATGCTTGCCGACCGTCAACTTGCGGACCGAATTGTGATCGTAAACTGGGTAATTGGTTTTGCAATCGAGTGCGGATGCGTGTGAGGGTGAGTTTTTGCCAACGTAGCGGAGTCGAATAGCTGTCACCGCGGATCAGAACCTCAAGTGGTTGCCCAGTTTGGGGATCGATTGATCTCGGTAGAACGACTTTAGCAATCAGTTGGATGGGACTACGACTTGCTCGAACCCAAAGAGACGGGTTTATTTCGTCGATAAGCTTCACACGCGGCGTAACGTAACGATAGTGAATGAATGTTGCTAGTCCACTTACTAGTTGGATATGTTCGCTTTGCGATCCATGATGATACACACGGGTGTCGTGACCGTGTGATGTGCTGACGACGCGGCCATCGGTTTTGAGCAATGACCATTTGGTTTGAGATGTTTCAAACGAGTCGGAATACTGGGCGATTACTGGACTACACAGACCACAGATTAACAGTGCGCAGAATAGCCATAAGCGAACACCATGAGCATCGTGGTCATGATACTTACGTTGGGCGTGTTGGTCTTGATATCGTGAAATTTGCACGACCTCGGCGCTATCCATAGCTGTTTTCTTATTAATATCACGTAATTGTCGAAAACTATCGGTTTTTACAATAGTTTTAATCGCATCCTTGCGATTTACGTATCACGGATTTTATGATTGATTTAATTTTTCATCTAGCCCAAAACAGACAACGAGCAGCTTAACTAGAAGATTAAGCATATAAGTTGTTTGGTTGATGGATAGGTCTATATTTAGTGTGAGTCAAGGTGCATATCCTCATCTTTTGAAGTGTGTGGCTGAATAGGCAGTTTATTGACGTGGTTTGAGATGAAATTACAGAGAGAGTATGAATAATTGGCAATGCGAGAGATTCCTGATTTTGATTTATTGTTGAAGCTCGAAAGCCCAAATGCCTTAATTGAGCGGTTGGACGAGATATCTAACGACGTACCAATTGAATTTGCGGATCGGTTATCAGCGGTTGTGACTGCATTGAAGATTCAGGCTGAGGGGCGTAAATGGATTATTACCGAGTTACGTGAAACGTTAGATCAATTACGAGTTGATTTGCAGTACGTATTGCTAGATTTAGAGGCAACCCGCCGCGAAAGAGATGATTTAGCACGGCAATAGTTTCACTGTACATTTGTTACCCATCAACAATCTGCCCGTTTGATATTAGTTTCAAGTTTTATTTTCGAACGTGACTTTTCCAGTCGCATGACTGATAATAGGGTAAAGGTGAATTAGGGTTGCCTTAGTATAATCATGGTTCTCTAGAGATTTCTTAATGTCGGATATAAGCCCTCAAAAACTTGTACGCCGCTGCACCGAAGCAGGAGTTGTGGAAATACCTCAACTTGACTCAGCTCTCAATGAGGCTGGAGGTGCAGACACCGAATTGATTAATTTGACGAGTGTCTTACTGCGGAAAGAGCTGATTACCAATTGGCAGCTAGAACGATTACTGACCAATAAACGAGACGGTTACTTTTACGGCAAATACAAGATTCTTTATCTGGTGGGAGCAGGGACATTCGCTAGAGTATACCGAGCTGTAAATACCGAGAATAATCGAGTCTGTGCGGTCAAGGTTTTGCGTATGCGTTATAGCGACGACCTAGGCGCAACTGAGCAGTTTATGCGTGAAGCTCGGATGGTGATACCGCTAAAACACCCAAACATTGTTCGAGTTAACGATGTCGATTCGTGGCGTGGTCGATATTATATGGTGATGGATTTTATCGAAGGCCAAAATCTGCGAGATTTCCTGAAGCTACGCAAGCATATGGAACTCAATGAGGCCATTCGGGTGACTAATGATATCTGCCAAGGGTTAAGTTATGCATTGCAAAACGGTATGACCCATCGCGATATGAAGCTATCAAATGTATTGATTTCCAGCAAAGGGAGCGCAAAGTTGGCCGACTTTGGGTTGGCGTCGATGATTGACCCGAAAGATGATAAAGAATTCGTGAACGCTCCTAACCCCCGCTCAATTGACTACGCAGGATTGGAGCGAGCTACTAATGTGCCACGCAATGATGTTCGCAGTGATATTTTCTTTGTTGGTTGCATGTTGTACCACATGTTGTCTGGGCGGCCTCCGCTAGCAGAAACACGAGATCGTATGCAACGGCTGCAGATCGGTCGATATCGTGATATTCCACCGGTGGGAAAATTTGTGAAAGGGTTACCGCTTGTGATGATTAACATCATCAATAAATCCATAGCATTTAACCCAAGCATGAGATATCCAAATTACGATCCATTTATTGCCGATCTCGCTACCGTTCAAGGCGCGGATACTGTTTTGTTACAGCGATCTGGAAAGACAATCGAAGACAATGAATCACCAGATAAAAATGTAAGGGGTGGTGTGATTCAGCAAGAGGGCGAAAACATGACAATCTTGGTTGTCGATTCACGGCAAACCATGCAAGACTTATTACGAGCACAGTTGAGCAAGCGTGGATACAGAGTTCTATTCGTGTCCAATGCTGAACGGGCGATCCAGCGTTTGAAGGATTCTCCGGGTGAATTTGATTGCGCCGTATTTTGTACGGGCGAATTGGGTGAATCGGCGTTAAACGTGTTTAATCAGCTCGCCGATGACCATGTAACCAGCGAATTACCAGCGTTGATTATTGTTGAAAAAAATCAAGCAAGTTTTGCTAGTCAGGCTCGGCTAAGTGACTTGCATTCGTTATTGCTTCAGCCAGTTAAGGTGCGGGAATTGCGCGCGGCATTGGTGAAAGTGATTGGTCGGCGGAACCAGCAATAATACATGAAGGGTTAGATGCGAATAGTTTTCCAGCCGCCATGCAGGAACCTAGAGAAGACCATCACGCTACGAATGAAAATGTCAACAACCATGGCGTACCATGCTCCTCGCACGCCTAGATTCATCCCTTCCACCACGATATCGGTAAAGGGAATGTTGATTGTTTCCCAGCACAAGTAATACGCTAATGGAATTCGGATCCCGAGTAAGCCGATAATTGAAAATAGCAGTGGCCATTTGGTGTCACCCGCACCCCGTAGTGAACCGGTCATGATAATGACGATTGCCAGCGAGGGCATACTAATTGCGACGATTTGTATCAACGGAGCGGCTAATGTGACTGCTTCGCGAGTGTTGTCGCCGATGAAAAGTCCGGTTAATGTTTCAGCACCGAAATAAAACGCTGTTCCGGCCCCAATCATCAACGCACCTCCCCAAGCGCACGCCAGCAAAATACTACGGGTGGCGCGATCCGGTCTGTTAGCGCCAAGGAATTGACCGACGAGGGTGGTAGCAGCGATTGAAAACGCATGCCCAGGTAAGTAGGCCATCGCTTCGATGCGGATCGCTGTTCCATGAGCAGCAGCCTGGACTGATCCGAGGCTGTTGATGATAGTTAGAAACCACATTTGAAACATAACCATACACATCATGTCGATGCCACCAGGCACCCCAATTTTAAGCACACGCGAGAGAACATCCCAATTGGGTTTCATCTTGGAGAGATGTAATTTTAAATGGAATCGACCTTTGACAAGGAAGCTGATAATGATGGTACCACCAACCATATAACCGATTGCGGTTCCATAGGCGATACCATCCCAGCCCAATTCTGGAAAGGGTCCATAACCCGTGACGAGACACAAGCTCAAGATTACATTGACCACATTCACAATAAACATAGTGATGAAGCCGCTCATGATGTCTCCGGCACCGCGCAGACACGCATTGCCGATCATGTGTAACATGGCAAATGGAATTGCGGGGATGACAATCCGGAAATAGACAATTGCAGCCTGTGTTGCGTCATCCGGTAATTGCATGATTGCGATTAATGAGTCGGCATATAACCAGACGATTGTTGTAATCACGGTTAGCATCATGAGTGCTAACGAGATGGCTTGGTTTGTCACGAAAGAGGCATCGCGATATTTCCCTGACCCGAAATAACGTGCGATTAAAGCCGTGGCTCCTATGCCAATGATTCCGAACATACAGGGGATAACCCATAGAATGTAAGCCGTAAGATTAATGGCGGCTAAGTGCTTCGTATATAAATATTCGGCAGTTAGCCAGTGGTCAGTCCATGTGACTAACAATACAAGAAATTGCTCAATGACAACAGGAACCGCTAGCCATAGCATCGGCTTGAAGTTCGTTTCGGAATCGATGATGCGGGATACGGTTGCCAAGAGCGGTATGCTTTGATTTAAGTAAAAGGAAGGCAGTGTAGAGGGAAGCGATGGGGGCACAGAAAATTAGTGTAATTCGTAAGTATCCACCTGTTTTAACTATGAGTCAACGACCCACGAGCGGCGTCCGCTTAAGCAAAGTGTAGGCGGCGCGGATGAATTGCAACCATGAACGTGGAATTTAGGTTGCTTGCATGCTAAACCAGTTGTGTTATCCACTAAATCGTTTTTAATGATCGAGGATGAACTCATTACTGTTGAGCAGAGCCCACCAGATATCCTGAAAGATTTGTTCAGGAGAGACATCTGGTTTGGTAAAGAGGGCGAGGATGAGTTTCTTTTCATTGACTGATGGGTAGCGGGCAACAGCGGCAAGGAATAAATGATCAACTTTGTTGTTGATTGGCATCTGACTTTTGACGATTTTTCCTAGCACAGAAGTGCTAGTAATACTCGTGGCCTGCTTCATCAAATCTCCGTTCATGAGCACCAGTGATTGATGGACGTCCCCATCAAATGAATTGGTCTCGTCACCTTCGTCTGTTTCCATAGGTTTGGTGAATTGCCCTAACCACGTACGTTGTGCAAGTTGTTGTTGTCCAATCGTAGTGGCTGAACGTTTCTTGCCACTCAATACTAGTAACGACTGATAGACTTCTTCGGGTTCCAATTGACGCGAATAATAACGGCTGAATAACGGTCGATCGCCGAGTTCAGGGCTGTCGATATCGTTGGAGGTAGAGTATTTACTCGAGCGGGTGAATGGATCGCAGAGAACAATCCATTTCATGAGTGATTTCAAATCATAGTTTGAGGATTCCGTTTGTTCCGACAGTATTGATAACAACTGTGGGTGAGAAACAGCTAAGTGAGGTCCCATATCATCTACAGATGGAGTAAAACCAAATCCTAGAAAGTGACTCCATAATCGATTGACGAGCGTCCGTGCAAGCAATGGTGACTCGCTCGTGAGTTGAGCGAGTTGTTCTCGTAGGATCGTCTGGTCGTTGGTAGACGATTCTGCAGCGGTATTTACTTCGTTCGGCGGATGTCCAAGGAACGAAGGGAAAACCATTTGAGCAACGCCATTGGGGCGTTCAAAGAAAACACCAACGCGTCCGTCAGCTATTTTAATTCCTCCCGAATCCACATTCGTTAAGATAGTTTGTCCGTTTACTTTGGTCGCCTGTATTCCGCTGAGAAAGGCATCGAGTTCCCAGAAATGATCTTGGGCGATGTCCGACGTCGGGTGGTGATGGCATTGAGCACATTGCAATTTTTGACCTAAGAAAACACTTGAAATACGGCTCGTCGCCAAAGTGGTGTCATTCTTGGTGAGTGAGGCGAGTAGGAAATTTACAGCACCATTAAATTGTTCTGATTCGGCGTTAGCGGCACCTTTGGCTGAAATTAATTCAAAGACCATTTTGTTATAAGGTTTATTGGCCGCAAAGCTTTCGCGCAGATACTGCTGCAAGCCGCCCCGGTTTGCGTTGTCACCGTCGAGACCACCTTGGCGGCCAATGAGTGTGTTTGTCCAGAAGGTTGACCAATGTTGTGTAAATTCTGTTTGGTAAATGTCGCCATAAAGCAAAGTATCAACGAGTTGCTGTCGAGCGTCCGCCTGAACAGATTGATTAGGTTGCTTCGACGCACGATTAAATCGCTCTAGTTCGTCGGTCGTGGGTACTCGTCCAATTAGTCGTAAGTACACGCGCCTCGCCCATTCCAGATCAACAGCGACTTCTGAGGGGGCGATGCCATTTTCGTTCCATTTTTTTTCCAGTTCTCGGCGGATGCGGCGTAAAATCACATCTGTTTCGGCAGGTACCGCAGTATTGGTACTGGTTAATGCTAGAGGGTGTTGCCAAGGTTGATGAATTGGCGGTAGTGAGTCGATTCCATCCGTTTGTGTATTAACGTCGGGTGGGCCAATTGGTTTAGTTGAATTCGGATCATCCGCTGTGGTGATCTGCAGGTTGTTTGAAGTTTCCTGCTTGGGGGTCTCTGAATCTAGTGAATGACCGTTGGATTGTTGTCTGCGAGGAATACTTGGATTCTCGACCGTTTGAGTTTGATTGTTGGCAACACCTTGGTTATTTGTAGAGGTATCAGGAGAATTCACTACAATGGCGACAAGTGCCAAGGTTATGGCTGTTACAGACAGAGCCATTGATACTGGGACAGCAAATGAGCGACGTCTTGCTCTGTGTCGAGCAACGACCGTAGATTTTGTAGTTGGTAAGGAGTCAAGCTTATTGACCGGCGTGTGTGGTATTGCTGGCAGCGAACCGTGCAACTGCGAGAGGATTTGCGTGGTGAGATCAGGAGGCGATTGTCCGCCGATGATTTCTTCGAGCAGCGCATCGATTATCAGTTCATTGGGCGGCGACACATTGTCATTATTGTCGGTTTCCCGAGGCATGTCGTTTTCTAGGCTCATACTAAATGGCCTCCGCCTGAATTTTGTTTTCAACGCATTCGCGAAGTTGTTTTTTGGCTCGTTGCATTAAATTTTTGGCACCGTGTTCTGTGATTTCTAAGAAATCGGCAATCTTAATTCGAGTTTGTCGTTCTCTGAATCGCATGTCCAATGCATCCCTCGCTCGGTCACTTAACGCTTCGATGCAATCTCGCAGCTTGTCTATAGTGTCATCGCCGTTGTCTGCCCCGGCCCATCTATCCCAGACAGCATCGAGTTGGTCAACATTCTCAACTAATACGACTCGCCCGGATCGTCGCTGCATAGAAATAAATAAGTTATAGGCAACCTTGCGTAAAAATCCTGCTGTAGCAGCGTCGTTGTATTGATCAAAGCCTTTGCGCAGTATTTTAAGGAATGTTTCTTGTGTGATGTCTTCAGCCAACGAGGCTTCACAACCGAGCACACGTAGGTAACGCCAAATCCCGATCTGATATTTTTCAATCAGTTCCGTGGGCGTTAACGGTTTGTGCTGTTCGTTTTCGGTCATGCCATTGCCGGACAGGTAATCCCAAAGTTCCGTAGATTGCGTTACCGGCGACTATATTAGTAACGCTTGGTTAAACGGTAAAATACTCGTAAATGTCGTCTAAATATCTAAATTGCAAGCAGTTTTTAATTTTAAAAGCTCTTCAACGCTGCTACTCCTATATCTAGCCCAAAAAAGGACGGTACCAATGCGGTACGCGCCCTTTTGTGGTGAATATGTTGGAATCGGAGGGGGATTGGAGAAAACCTTGGATTACTTCCGATCCATGTAAAAGGACATCGATTTAGCTAAACAGTTCTTTGATAACTTTACCACTGTTGGCGATCTTCATGGGGCGACCACTCGTACTGGTAAATGTCGTCTGCAATGAAATGCCGAGTGCGTTACAAACAGAAGCCATAACATCCTGCGATGAATAAGGATCTGTCTCTACGCGTGTTCCATCAGCAGAAGTCTTACCTACGGCGATACCACCATTCATCCCTGCTCCACCAACCACGACACTCCAACTACGAGCCCAGTGATCACGACCAGCGTTTCCGTTGATACGAGGAGTACGGCTGAATTCA
>JABHUV010000038.1 GCA_018658605.1 Planctomycetaceae bacterium
CAATTCAACTTAAACGCTTAAGAGGATGTAGCTCAGTTGGTAGAGCAACGGACTTTTAATCCGTAGGTCCAGGGTTCAAGTCCCTGCATCCTCACTACAAAGCTCACCTACAAAATTGTTGGTGGGCTTTTGTCGTGTTTGCCTCGGATGCTTTTGCAAAAAAGTCGAACTTCGTTACAATTAGTGCAATATGAAACGTATTGTTAGATAGTTTAGTGGTGATTTGGTCATTGTATTGACACGGTATTAGCAAAGTTATCGCTGATCAGTCCAATTGAACTAGAGTGTTTGTTTAGAGTTAGAAGTTGTTCCGAAAAGGTAATGGTGCTATGCAATTGTCAGTGTCCGTAAGGATTATCGAGTCTTCGTGTAAGACGAAACTTAATCTGCCCATGGACAGGTTTCTTAAAGCTGTTAGTGCTTCAGATGCAACAGCAGTTTGTATGCGAGCTAGTGCCGCAGGAGTAAAAAGCTATTCCGAATATCGCATTGGCCTTTGCCAGTCGATAGAAGACGCTGGCTTAGTTGTATCGATGGTTACAGCCGATTCCGACGTGCCGCTTAACAACGATCGAGGACCGATGAGTTTACAGAATATCGGTCCGTCTCTCGATGTAGCGGAATCGCTGAATTGTGATTTGATTCGTGTTTGCTTGAAGACAAAAGGTGATATCAAAGCGGCTCAGAAAGCGACTGATGAAGCGGCAGAACGTGGGATTCGTCTCGCGCATCAACTACATACGGCGACGATTTTTGAAGAAGTCGATCAGGTGCTATCTGTTCTGAAGAAGATTAACCGAGAGAACTTTGGGATCATTTATGAACCGGCCAATCTGATGGTCAACGGTCAGTCCTATGCGACCGATACCGTAGAACGACTAGCTCCCCATATTATGAACGTCTACGTGCAAAATCATCGCTTGAATCCAGTAGGCGGGGATTCACTGGAAACCTATTGCCGCGGTGAAGTCCGGTTTGATCATATACCGTTGTGGGAGGAAGGTGGAGTTGATTTTGGCGAGGTTTTTAAGGCGCTCAAAAAAATAGGCTATGACGGTTACCTTACGATTCACCAAGCCCAAGGAATTCGCACACCCGAAGATGCAGCTAAGTATATTAATCGCTGTCAAGAGTTTGTTGCTCAATATCAGTAGGGTCGCACATACGTTTGGCTACAAAGAGTAAGTAATAATGCCCACAGCGTCAGCATCACCGCTTACCAAATCTCAATGCGTTTCGATTTTGACGGTAGCCTTTCTTGGTTGGATGTTTGCCGGTGTGCAAATGGGCATTAACGGAATTGTGCATCATCCGGCAGCTCGTGATCTGTTAGGTGCCAGCGCGTATAAGGCTGAAGTCGCAAAATGGTCGGGTTGGTTGGTGGTGGCATTTTTACTGGGAGCCGCCGCCGGTGGGTACTTGTTTGGTTGGGTTGGCGACCGCTTTGGGCGTTCGCGAGCGATGTCTCTGAGTATTGGATGCTATGCTGTTTTTTCTGCCGTCAGTGTTTTTTCTCCATCTGTTGAAGCCTTCTGGGTGCTCAGGTTTTTGACGTGCATTGGCATCGGCGGAATGTGGCCAAACGGAATGGCGCTGCTACAGGAAGCTTGGCCCAACACAGCGAAACCAATTCTAGCCGGAGTGTTGGGGACGTCTGCAAATGTCGGCATTATGTTTTTTGCTGTGTTGTGCATGCAAGTGGATGTTACGCCGGACCACTGGCATTGGGCGATGTTTGTTGGGGCGAGTCCGATATGTTTAGCCGTCTTGGCGTGGTTTCTCGTGCCGGAGTCGCCGAAATGGTTGGCTCAAGAGCAGCACCAATCTGCGACGGGCAAACAGGGTGGAATGAGTGAAGTATTTTCTCCCCCGCATTTGCGGCTAACGATGATTGGCATTGTGTTAGCGTTTGTTCCATTGTTTGGCGGCTGGGGTGTGGCTAATTGGGCGAACTATTGGTCGGCTGAATTTGATGAACAGGTGTCGGTTACGCAAGAAATTGGAGGTGCTGGTTCGCAGACACCTGCTGATACTGGCTCAGACACTTGGCCAGGCGGTGATTGGGAATGCCCGTCCTGTCATCGGGACATTGATCTATGGGCTTCTAAATGCCCTAATTGCGGGGACGTGTTTGAAGGCCAAGGCCAATTTTGGACTTTTGGGGCAGATGGCGAGATGGTCCGTCACGGACACTGGCCGGTCAAACGAGAAACGGGTGCCTCCGAAACAAAAAATCAAACAACTTCAAATCTCAAAGCTCAAGCATCGTTTCATCGTTCTTGGCCCGGAGCGATTAGTAGTTTGCTTGGCGGAGCCTTAGCTTTTTTGTTGGGTCGCCGATTGAGTTATGCATTGCTGTGTCTATTGGCCTTTGCCTGTACCCAATTCTTGTATTCGGTGCCTGATCCTTCGGCCGATGGTTTCTTATTTTGGGTGCGAGGACTGGGATTTTTCAGCGGATTCTTTTTTGGATGGCTGCCGTTGTGCTTGCCGGAGATGTTTCCTACGCGTGTGCGGTCGACCGGTAGTGGAGTTAGTTTCAATTTTGGTCGCGTCATCGTCGCTTTGTTAATAATCGTGACTTCCTTGGCACTGAAATCATATTTTGAAGGAAGCTACGATCAAGTTGGTCGCGTGTGTGGGTATGTGTATTTACTGGGTGTAGTTGCTGTATTTCTGTTGCCAACAATTACGAAGAATAGCGAGCTTGGCGAAGAAGGGTTGCCGCCCGTAGTCGATGTTTAATGACATGCGTTTGTGTGCCAGAAAAACGCACAAAAAACGTGACGGAAATACGAGAATAGATAACAAATGATTATCGTGACATACATTGCATACACGGTTGGCATTGGCTTTGGCATTTTGGTGTTGGTATGGATCAGCGGGCACTTTGTACCTCAAAACATGACTGTGACGCTGTCGAAAACACTGTCAGCAACGACTACCGAAATTTTCGAACCGATCAACGACTTGCGGACTTGGCAAGTATGGAGTGCTTGGAGTCCCGAGAAGATGAAGGGATATGTGAGTGAATTTAGTGGGCCCGACGGTGGAGTTGGGCAAGTGTGGAAGTGGAGTGAGACAAAATATCCCGGTGAAATTGAGATACTTGAGAGCGAGCCTAACCAACGGTTTGTTTATGCATTGAGCATGGAGATGTGGTCTGAGCCGATGATTTCCACCATATCCTTCAAAGAGCACGACGGCCAGACGGAAGTGCGGTGGGAAAATGTAGTGGATTGGGGAAGTCGTCCGTTGAGTCGGCTAGTTGGATTTTTATTGGGGAAGCAGATGTTGTTGGGGTCGCTGAAGTTTGGGTTAAAATCTCTCGAACAACGCGCGAATGAACAAAGAGGCGGATAGGATAACTGAGTAGAAGGAGAAAATATGTTGCTTCTTTCTGTGGCTTGGATTCTTGTTCTTTTGCTGATGCTCCTCATTCTTCGTACGGTGCTATCGTTGATTGGGTCTTATTTGCCGGATGAGCACCTGACTGAGGTGGTCCGAGATTTGCCTATCGGGTTGGACGATGCGTTTCGTGTAATGCGAGATTTAGAGACTTGGCAATCTTGGAGTTATTATTGTTCTGCGCGGCTAGGGAATTATCAAAGTGAGTTTAGTGGTCCGCGAGTTGGATTGGGTCAAGTTTGGCGGTGGCGTGGAAATCCAATGTCCGGTCACATGGAAATTCGTCAAGAATGGTACGGTATGCGGTTGTTGACGTGTGTCGTATGGGATGCGATTTCGGAGTCTAAATGGGATCGAATTGAGTTTGTTCAACATGGTGGCCTGTGCCGAATTATTTGGCAAACGTATGGTGATCTTCCAGCAGACCCCATAGAACGTGTATGGGAGGTTCTGTTCGGTCCACGAAAGTTGAATCGAGCGAAGAGGCAATCGCTTGCTGGTTTACAAGCCTTCATCGAGGAGTCTGCCAATATTTAATGATCTTCCCTCAAAAAAGTAGGGACCTTCCTGCGGTGTCCGCTGGGTTCGTTGATAAACTTCTACTTCGAATGAACACAAATTCGCCAGAATTATAAATTAACTAAAAACTGAGCTCGGCAACTCTCCTAGCATCTTAGAAGGTGTCTGATATAATTAAGCGGTAGATTAAATTTGGCATGTTGTGCAGAAGGCGTGAATCAAGGAAACCATGCGATGATTTTGAAAATGATGGCCCAAAAAGGGATGGCCACACCTGTGCTGGCTCTGTTTGCAATGCTGATTTTTAACGGCTCAAGTACTTACGCGGAGTTGCCTCACGCGGTGGTTGCTGAAAAACCGGCAAATGGACCGGCAGTGAAGGTTACTCAGGGATTTATGATTCCTTATACCGCTAAGATTCCTGGCACTGATGTGACTTACAAAATGATTCCTATCCCAGGTGGGGTGGTTCAGGTGGGAAGCCCAGTTAGTGAAGCGGGTCGCGAAGATTCAGAAGGCCCTCAAGTTGAAGTTGAGATCAAACCATTTTGGATGTCTCAATACGAGTTGACATGGGCCGAATATAAGGCCTATATGGCAGTGCACGATGTCTTCAAAGGATTTGAAACTCATGGGATGCGTCAGATAACCGAAAAGCACGATGGACTAATCATTTCGGCGCCATCGAACCTCTACGATCCCACATTTACTTTCGTTAACGGTGAGGCATTAGACCTGCCGGCTGTTTCGATGAGCCAATACGCGGCTAAACAATATACCAAGTGGTTGTCATTGATTAGTGAACGATTCTATCGATTGCCGACGGAAGCCGAGTGGGAACATGCGTGTCGAGCGGGCACAAAGACCGCCTTTTCATTTGATGGTAAAGCGGACAAATTGGATGATTATGCTTGGCACTACGGCAATGCAGAGGAAACAACACACGCAGTGGGTGAAAAACTTCCCAACCCATGGGGCTTATACGACATGCATGGTAACGTTGCTGAATGGGTGCTCGATGCAATGAATGCCGATGGGTTTGCAGTGTTGAAGAAGATTCAAGCCAAGCGATTGACGGTAGACCAAGCACTGATTAAGTCCGATAAATTATATCCACGTGTTTGCAAGGGCGGATACTATGATGTTGATGCCGCAGCATGTCGTAGTGCCTCGCGGTTAGCGTCGAGTGATGATGAATGGCGTCAAGAGGATCCTAACATTCCGCTGAGTCCTTGGTGGTTTACTAGTGGTCCTTCCTTGGGCGTAGGTATGCGAATCATCCGGCCACTGGCTCAGCCCGCAAATGGAAAACGTGAACAATATTGGCATGCGGATACTGAGGGTATACGTTTCGATGTTGAGTATCGCATCGATGAAGAAGGTCGCGGTGCCCGTGGTTTCGTTGACCCAGAGCTTCCTCAAGCAACGAAAATTTTACAGTCCAAGCAATGAAGTCAATCAAGTTAGCCGCCGCTGCGCTGAACCAAACTCCGTTGGATTGGGATGGTAATGTATCGCATATTCTGGCGGCGATTGAGCAAGCCCGGGACGAACATATTCATGTTCTTTGTTGTCCAGAGTTGTGTATCACTGGCTATGGCTGTGAGGATGCGTTCATGGCTACGGGTGTCCATGAAACAGCTCTAGAAATGCTCGCAGTAATAATTCCGGCAACCAAATCCATGATGGTTTGTGTAGGGCTGCCCGTGTCGTTTGAGGGGAATTTATACAGCGCCGCTGCTGTTATCGCAGATGGTGCGTTGATAGGTTTTGCGGTGAAACAAAACCTCGCAGGTGACGGTCTGCATTATGAGCCACGGTGGTTTACAGCATGGGAGACTGGGCGCATCGAAGAGTTGCTTTTTGGTGGTGTTCCATATCCTTTAGGCGATCTGATTTTTCAGTGCAGTGATGTACGCATTGGATTTGAAATATGCGAGGATGCTTGGGTTGAAGACCGACCTGGCCGTAGATTGGCGGCTCGTGGTGTCGATGTGATATTGAATCTTAGTGCCAGCCATTTTGCATTTGGTAAACATCAAGTGCGACAGCAGTTTATCGTGGAGGGTACGCGTGAATTTCAAGTTGCCTACGTGTATGCAAATTTACTTGGCAATGAGGCTGGACGAGCTATCTACGATGGGGACACGATGATTGCTAGCGGCGGTGAAATATTCGCTTCTGGACCTCGCTTCTGTTATCGTGATTGCATTTTGACGTCTGCCGTCGTAAACGTTGCCACTGCCGTAACCAAGGGTACTGAACACGAGTCCAAGCAAACCGGAGTCGTTTGTTGCGAGGTCGAATTTCTTGCTGAGAATGAGTCGTGTAACAAGATTGTCCGTGGCGAGTGGGAAGACAGTTCGCATTTAAAGGAAGAGGAGTTTGCTCGTGCGATCGCCCTCGGTTTGTTCGACTATCTCCGCAAAAGTGCATCTCGTGGATTTGTTGTGTCGCTCAGTGGCGGAGCGGATTCGGCGGCTGTAGCAACGTTGGTGGCCTTGATGGTTCAATTTGCTGAGCAAGACATCGGTGTGGCGGAACTGGCTGTACGTCTTCGCTTGAATCTGGATAATGATAACTTTACGGATCCGGCTAATTCAAAGGTTGTGGTGAGGGAAATCATACAAGAGTTATTGTGGTGTGTATATCAAGCGACTCGCAATAGCACGGATGTAACCCGCAATGCTGCTGTAGCAGTGGCTGACGGCTTAGGGGCGACGTTTTTTGCTATCGATGTTGATTCACTGGTGGCGGATTATACTCAAAAAGTGAGTGACGTGTTGGGCCGCACATTACAATGGGAAACAGATGATCTAGCGCTGCAGAATATCCAAGCTCGGGTCAGATCGCCGAGTGTGTGGATGCTTGCCAACGTACGCGGGGCATTATTATTGGCGACAAGTAATCGCTCAGAAGCCGCGGTTGGGTATACCACGATGGATGGCGATACTTGCGGCGGTATTGCTCCGATTGCAGGTATCGACAAGGCCTTTTTGCGACACTGGCTGAAATGGATGGAAATAACGGGCCCGCAAGGACTGAGCCCAGTGAGTGAGTTACAACAGGTGAACGCTCAGCAACCAACTGCGGAATTACGCCCAGTGGGTGAGAATCAAACGGATGAATCTGATTTAATGCCGTATGAAGTTTTGGATTTAATCGAACGGTTAGCGATACGCGACAAAATGATGCCTCAAGAAATTATTGAAGTTTTGGTGACAGATTCGGTGGTGGTGTCGCGGCGGGTAGATCGACGCCAAGTGATTGAATGGATTAAGCGATTTTTTACATTGTGGTCGCGGAATCAATGGAAACGCGAAAGGTTTGCCCCATCGTTTCACGTAGATGACGAGAATCTAGATCCCAAAACATGGTGCCGTTTCCCAATTCTCTCTGGTGGTTTTTGCCGTGAACTTGAGCAATTAGAATAGACGCTGCTACAGGCATTAATGATAGTAGAGAATGGTTGGCGGCGGATTTTTTATACATGAGCTCCGGTTGTTTGGGAATAGGTCAGATTTGCTTATGAATTGCTGACGACGATTCGCGACCCGGCTGTATGTGAGGATTTAAGCGTTGATAGAACAACGTTTACAGAAAGTGAGTTGGTTACCTCGGTCGTTGTATAGAACTTCGTCCATAAATGCTCGCATCAAGACAATCCCTCGGCCGCTGGGTTTGTCCAAGTTCTCAAAATCGGTGGGATCGGGAACTTCCTCGGGATTAAACCCAGACCCTTCATCTTCGATCGTGACCCGAATCATACAGTCGTCGAGCAATTGACACTCGACTTTGACTTGTTTGGCTGGATTGAGTTGGTTACCGTGTTTGACAGCGTTTGCCAGTCCTTCTTCTAATGCTAGTTGCAGATCGGGTAGGTCCCCATCGCTCACGCCATTTTTTAACCATATTTCCATAATCTGTTGTTGAATCGATGCGGATTCATGCAGGTTGCTGGAGAATGATTGGCTAAATAACATAGTTTCTGACATGGTGTTTCTGTAATACGTTGTAACTGGATTTACGCCGCTCAGGCGAGATTTATCACAAATGCCGATGTGATAAATCAAAACAATGCTAGGTCACTTAAAATGCTTTAAGTGCTTTTTCTACGTTCTTGTGAATGTCGAACACTTTTGTAAGTTTCGTAACTTTGAATATTTTCAGCAGATCGGGGCGTAGGTTGCACATGCTGAGTTGCCCGCCAGACGCATCTACTTTTTTCTTCATGTTGATTAGTTTTCCAAGGGCAGCACTTGAAAGATGTTCGACAGACTGAAAGTCAAGCACTATCTTTTTTAGCCCATGCTCATCGACCAAACGATACATTTGATCTCCCACTACTTGGATAACTGCCTCATCGAGAATTCGATTGTCAACAAACCTAGCAACGGTTACACCATCAACTGTTTGTACATCTAATCTTGTTGCGTCGGACGCCATAAAACACCTATTTATTTATTAGCCTATGGGAAATCAAAATGGTTCGAAAATGATAAGAACGATTTACGTCAATGATAACAAACTTCTTTAATAATGGCATCAAATTCCCTAAAATACAAGGACTAGATTCTAATTGGGACAGAATGATCTCCGTTCACGCAACAAGGTGGTAAACGTGAACGGATTATAGCAAATATAGGGTGGTCTAATCCCGAGTGGAAAGATAGTGATCGATCAACAATAAATATTATTTTTCGAGAATATGCTGTGGTGATACCTTGCAAAATACGTTAAACATGCGACAACTATTTTTGCTGTTGGGTTCACATTCAACGGTTGGGTTTTGGTGTCAAAAGCAGAGTTAATGCTGATATTTTTCTGTAATCAAAAAGTGGTGTACAAAGGATAATAAAGTGAACGTACTGGAATTTCTCATTACGGATAGTTCTCCCATTTTTGCGGTATCCAGCGCAGCCCCATTCTATGCGGGTATAGGTGCTTGGACGATTGAGCTACTAGTTGCTGGCTTGATTCTATACGGGTTGCGCCGTGAAGAGGAAAAAGTAATCGCTCGACGCACGTCAAGCAAATCAAGCGACTAAGCGTTACCTGCTGTTGTAATAATGCAAGCAGGTGACAACAGGTAAGTCAGATTTTATTTTTCAACTCGAGTTGTCGCAGTTGCTGCCGGCGGTTTTAGATGAGCATCTAGCCAACCGTATATTAGTTGCCGAGATTCATGGGCAACACTGTGACCACGCCCATGAACATAAAACCCAAAGTTTTGTGGAGCTTTTTCTAGCTCGTAAACATCCATTACTCGCATTAACATCAACAGCCTTTGACGTTGCGTACCTCCGTCTCCGTCGTTCAAGGCGGAAACGTCCATAAAGGCACGTGGTGCGACGAGTGCCATGATCTCATGAAAATCGATGGGCGGCAGTTTGCCATTAATAATTCCAGGGCGGATGTGTTTGAAATAGATATACCAACGGTCACGAGCCCAATTAATGACTCCTTCGTTGTGACGAAAGAACGAGGCCCCGCAGTTACAGGCTGATGCCTTAATGCGGTCATCGTAGGCGGCTAAAAATATCGTTCCGTGTCCGCCGAGTGAATGTCCAAGTGCACCGATCTGATCACTGTCTACTTGGTCGAGCGATTGTAAAACATCGACGGCGATGGAATGTTCGTAGGTGAATTTGCCGACGGCCGTCCACTCAGGGTGCTTTTTATAGAATTGAGCCGTTTCATAGGATCCCTCAGTCGGTATGCGATGCCCTGACACAAAATGTTCCGGAGCGATGACGATGTACCCTCGCCGACATAGATGATCAAGGTACGCTTTATCAGGATTGTCTATGAGTCCCGCCGCTCGTTTTTTTCCGTACTGATAAGTTCCATGCAGAGCAACAACGGCGGGTGCTTTGGCCGCTAGTTTTAGAGGTATCCCCAAGTAGGCATGAGCGCGTTCATCCGCTTCGACGTTGTAGCTGATTAATTGCCGTGTGTAGTGTCCGTCAACGACGACGCTTTCGTGTATTTTGAGATCTAACACTGGCTTCTGAGGTTTGTGTTGATCTCGTAATAAATTCAAGTACCGTTGTTTTAAAATGTTGCGATGCTCGTGCCAGTCCGCTTGGTCTTCGATTCCCTCTAGTAAATCATCCCACGACGACGTGATAACTGGCGGAGCCGAGGTTTTTCGCGCCGGTGGTTGCGCAACGGTGAGCGTGGTGGTTAATAGTAGACAAAATGCGAGAAGTAATCGTTTAATCATCTCTAAGTACTCTTTTAGGTTTAGTGTTACTATTGTTGCCCTACCGGTTCAAACCGACCGACGGGATATCCCTGCTTGTAGGAAATGATATAGGAACCGTTGGGCGTACTGTATTTTACAAGTTCGTCGCGGTTTTCAAAATCTGTTTTTCCCTTTCTAGTGGCCGCTTGTACACCCGCAACGAGCAGGTATTTAGCTGCAAATTTGTTGACGATCAGCGTGCGGTTGCCCACGCTGTGCCCCGTATTGGTTATGATTTTGCCATCGATATCAGCATCGGAAATAAAATGTGCGTCGACGGTAAATCCAGCTGTTTGCAGATTGGCCACCATTTCACGAGCGTCGCCGATTGGGCAGGTTGAATCACTGATGCCGTGGCTGACAACGACCTGAGCTTCATTGCCTAGAGCTTGCATTTGTTTCAAATGTTGAGGGTGCCCGACAAATCGCAGGGCCTGCGCGTCTTCGGTCAGGAAATGGATATGGTCGGGCAGGGGGCTATAACGAGCATTCAGGCGGCTGCCTCCAGGTAGATTGAAGGCAATATCGTTACTCAGCTTGCACATACCAGAAAGGTCGATGATGCAAGCAAAGGTGCGCGGTGCGAGCTTGTTGACCATCAATGCTACGTTGCCACCACCGGAACCTCCGGCTGAGTAAATTCTGCCCGAATCAAATGCAACGGCTTGTTGAGTTAGTCCGTCAAAGACGTAATGTAATGCTCGGAGGCAGTCGAGAGCCTGTAAGTAGCCGAAATCATAGGGGATATCTTTATGCCTGCTTTCGCTTTGAATGTAATCGACATTAATTGCTACCACGTTGTAGTTGCTAGCGAGATATGTTGGGCTCGGTGCTCCGGATGCAGCCTTACCTCCCCAATTATGAATCGAAAGCATCAATCCCGTTTGAGGTGTGACGTGTTCAATGCTGCCACCAGGATAGGTGATATACGCTTTGATACTACGGTTTCCGGGCTTGTGGACTTTGTTAGTAAGAAGATGTGGGGCGTCTTGGGCGGGCAAGAGTACGGTACCGTTTTTCTGTAGCAGTTTGGGCCACGGAGCAGCATCTGCAACAGGCAATGCCAAGGAGGCTGTCAAAATGAACAGCAAAACAAATATCGACCTAATGCGATTGGACATTTCTATACTCTAAAAAAATATAATTGACTGTGTTGTTTAGGCGTTGTTACTACGCCTGGCTGACGAAGTACCGAGGCAGGTGGAGCGGTGAAGCCCTAATTTGTATTATTTTGTTTGAAACTTTAACGAATATAAGTCTGCATCTTTAAGGACAAAGCGAATACGAATGTTTTTTCCGGCAAGTTGTGCGAGATTCGGATTATCTTTCCATTGAACAGTACGGCCCACTGTGTCACCAAAGTGTTCTGGACAATCTTCAAGTTTAAAATTTTCGATCGGTATGCCTTGGGTGTCTTGAAGTTCTACTCGGATGCTGCCGGCGACAGACGTTGAGTAGTTTAGTTCCAATTGATTGCCAGTGAATTTGAACGGTTTTGTGATGACTTCTCCACCCTGCATCGGCGCTGATAAAGATACAAAACCG
>JABHUV010000127.1 GCA_018658605.1 Planctomycetaceae bacterium
CGTCCTATTATTGAATCAGCTGGACAAAAATTTCTCGCTTCTTAAATCAAAACAACTAGATATTTCCACGCTCTGGAATTCACGTTGTATGTTAAACCATAGCGATATATCCATCGTTATTGGGGAAACCGATCAGCAACCTCGTAGCTATCAGGGGCGCTGTTGTGGAGTTGCCAGTGATGGGGCTCTGCTAATCGAGATTGCCGGAGAAGTTAAACCGTTTTATAGCGGTGTTGTCCACAAGGCGGTTTAAAAAACAATTTAGACAGTTGATATAAAAAAGAGAACGACTCGGTAATTCCCAGCGTATTGCTGGTAACCCTATTAACAATATCGCTTTGACAACGAACGTCTCCAACGATACCGCCTGCGTCGTAGTTGAGACCAACCACAACATCCTTTTCACCAAAACATTATCAATTAGGCATTGAACTTTTTTCGTTATGACCACAAATCCTATACCTCCCACCGAAGCATCGTCCTCTAGTAAGTTACAGTCAGCGGAGCTTATTGCCCTAATCTGTTTTGTACTCTCCGGATTCGCAGCTTTGGTTTATGAAATTAGTTGGATCCGCAAAGCGAGCCTAGTCGTTGGTGCAACTTCTTATGCTGTTAGCACGGTATTGGGAGTCTTTTTTGGCGGCTTAGCTATCGGGAGTTATTTGTTCGGCAAACGTACGCGTCAACAACGCACACCCATTCGCTTGTACGGAAAACTTGAGATCGGCGTCGGCATCCTATGCATTGCCTCCGTCTTCACTCTGCCGTTAGTCGAATCTCTCTATTCATCATTGTATGATTCGATCCAAGGCGGACTGTTTGTGGCTTTGCTTATTCGCGCTGCACTTGTCAGTATTTGCTTACTACCGCCCACAATTCTCATGGGCGCGACACTACCATTATTCTGTCGACAATTCATCCGTCATAAAAATGGTGTCTTGAATTCGATCAGCTGGCTCTATGGCCTCAACACACTCGGAGCTGCCGTTGGCGCGGCCGTTTGTGGATTCGCGTTACTACCCGCCATCGGGGTAAACGCATCGATTTTCCTTGCCGGCGGGATCAGTATTGTCGTGGGCGGTATCATGCTCGTCGTGAAATTACCTGACACAGCTGCTCACGTTGAAGAAGAACAAACACCAGAGAAATCTGAGCAGTCGAGAGACAAATCTCGGACAATGGGGATTGTTTTCGCATTGAGTGGTTTTGCTGCGATTGGCAACGAAGTAATCTGGACTCGGTTTTTAACTCTGATTCTTGAGAACAATGTTTACACTTACACACTTACTCTTACCGTTATATTATTGGGAATCGTTTTAGGCAGTCTCTTGGCCTCAATGCTTACCAACGACCTGCGCAAATCTATTTTTCGCTTTGGCGTATTGCAGATCGTAACGGGTATCGTGACGTTTGCCATCATCATGGCCCCGGCCGAAATTGTCTGGATCAGTTTCATGGAGAACATTGGAACTTCTAACATTAGCCAACAACTCATGCTGATTGGTCTTATCATGCTCATCCCATCAATCTTGGCAGGCATGGCGTTTCCCATTGGAATCCGGTTGGCGACTTCCGGTGTAACTAGCGCAGGTGCAATTGTCGGACGCCTGTCCGCATTGAATACTTTTGGCGGAATCATCGGTTCCTTTGTCATCGGCTTCTTAGTGCTTCCCAAGATCGGTCTTGAGAATGCAATCTCGCTAACTGCAGTATGCAACGTTCTCGCTGGATTTCTCGTATGGATGAAACTTGACGAATCTAAAATACTGCAAAAAAGGGTTGGTTGGATTCTATTAGTCGCTGTTATGTTTGTCGGAATTCGCTTGACCAGTAACAGTTTTATAGTTGAACGAACCCGAGTGCCGTTTGACATGCTCAGGATGGGTCGCACCATACCGACGCTTGATGAAAACAACTTGGCCATGGTCGAGGGCGTAAATTCGTTTTTAACCGTAGTTGAGAATGGCGATATATTTGAACTATATATCGACAAGCAATGGCAAGGTAACTCCCAACGAACTCAACAATTTATGGCCGGTCATATTCCGTCCATCGTACATGGGAATCCAAAAAACGTCTGTGTTGTCGGTCTTGGTACCGGCCAAACCGCCAAACGATTCCTGATGCATGAAATTGAACAACTTGACTTAGTTGAAATCGAAGAAGGTCTCGAACCGTTGTTAATTCGATTTTTTAACGGTGGATGGCTCGCTGAAGATAGTGTCGAACGCCAAATTACCAATATCAACCTTATTACTGAAGACGGCCGTAACTATCTAGCTCATGCTTCAGCCAAATACGATATCATTTCAATCGAAGTTGGACAGGTTTTTCGACCAGGTATCGCTAATTTTTATACCCACGAGTTCTATCAGCAAACACGAGAGCGTCTCAATGACGGCGGCGTCATTTCACAATTTGTGCCCCTTGAATTCCTCGGGCTCAATGAATTCCGCAATGTTGTCCGTACGTTTGTGCAAACGTATCCAAATGCACAATTGTGGTACAACACTTCCGAACTGCTACTGCTTGGTATCAACAGAGATGTTAATCAAGCTCAAGTCTTTACCAAAGATTCCATTAGCAATGCGCTGCATCGAAATGAGACTGTCATTAAGGATCTTACGTACAACCACTGGGGTGGAAAACAGCATCAACTGAACAACCCGACTGTCTTTCTTTCTGGATTTCTAGCCAACGGGCAAGACTTACGAGCAATGTGTGCCGACGGACAACTGCTCGTAGACGATAAACCCTCGCTAGAATACTCCTCGCACCCCTATCTCGATTTCCACCGTCCTGTGCTAAATCAAATCCGCGATCACGTGTCACCAGTGGACAATATTATTGATGATATTGGACCAGCTCTATCCGCTCGTTGTCATGTACTGAGAAATCACAATCTCGCTCAAATCGAAGCCGTCGCCTATACCGATACTGCCAAAGCACTCTTTAATATCGGACACTATAACGATGCCATGGCCTTCATGAAACACGCCATCATCATCCAACCCGACTATGCAACCGCGCATTTCGATTTAGCGAATATGCTGCAGAACATTCTGCAGATCCAAGCGGAAGAAGGAATTATCGATAATCAGGCAACCGTGCAAAGATATTCCGAAGATTCCAAGGCACTGCTGTTCAAGACAACTCTGATCAATAACAACCATTGGGAAGCCCACAAGACCTTAGCCAATATTAACTTCTATCGTGACCACGACATCCTCAATGCCATTGATCATTTAGAAAACGTCATCCGTGTTACCGTTAACCCACCGTTAGGTGAAGACTATCTCAGCTCGCATCCTGATGACGTTGAGTCAATGCTATTTCTAGCGACGTTTTTGGCAATGTCGCCTGATCCTAATGTGCAAGACGCACGTCGCGCTGAGGAAATCGTAACTTCTGCATTGAATCACGAAATTGATGCGCTACAGGCAACACAACTCAAATCTACACTAGCAGCAGCGCGTGCCATGCAAGGAGATTTTAAAGACGCTAGAAACATCCTCGTTGATGCCATCTCGACGCTCGATGACTATGTCAACCAACTAGCCGTCTACCAAAATCGAAATCCAGATGAAGTAAAACAGGCCTACGCTGACTTTCGCACGGAACTTGATTTGCGATACCAACGCTACTTGGCCAACAAACTCTATCTCAACAGCAGTATGGTCACCGCCCAGGCTCTGCCACAAAACAATGCACCACTGGATCTTAATAATCTAAATATTCCCGGAATCCTTGGAGTGCCTAGCGATACCAACCCAGGGGGTACCTTAGGGCAACCTGTTGTGCCGGCAGGCACGGAAACTCCTAAATCAAATAACCCTGGGTTGATTTTGCCAAAAACAAACGACAGCCCGAATCAATAATCCCTTGTCTCTGGGTGCATTTACATAACGGCAAATACCATTCTCTTCTTGACGTAGCAGGCAGCTTTTCTGACAATCTGCTGCACATTTAATGCTTGCTGTTTAGTTTACGTCTGCACTGCGAAACAAAAGGTCCCGATTCATGATTCATTTGCCACGACGATGTCCCAGCGTATTGATAGCCTCGTCTATTTTGACGTGTATCCTTGGCAACGTAGTATCGAACCAAGCAATCGCTCGTGATTTATTTGTAAACAACGCCAGTGGCAGCGACAGTCATTCAGGACTGTCGGCAACATCAGTGGGTGGCAAGCAGGGACCAGTGCGCACCATTGGTAAAGCGCTTCAAGTCGCCAAGCAAGGTGATTCAATTCATATTGCTAATACTGGTGTCCCCTATCAAGAAAGCGTTTCCGTACAAAATGGTCGTAACAGCGGATTGGTGGGTAAAAGTTTTCGCATCCTTGGTAACGGCGCAACGTTGGATGGTCGGAAAAAGATATCGTACGACCAATGGACCGCCGTCGGCAATCAAATCTATCAATTCAAACCACCACGTACATCTTTCTTCATCCTGTACATCGACGCCCGGCCAGCCACGCAAGTCGACGTACCTGCGGGCGCGAGTAAAATTCCACCGCTGCAGGAAATGCAATGGTGCTTGTTCAAACGCAAAGTCTACTTTAAACCAGCAGATGATAAACTGCCTGATGCATTTGATGTGAGTTACACACACGCGCAAGTTGGAATTACGCTAGTCAACTGCCAACACGTCGTGGTTGAAAACTTGGTCGTCCAAGGTTTTCAACTCGATGGAGTCAACGTTCACGACAATGTATTTGGCGCTCGATTGCTCGAAATAACATCACGGGGAAACGGTCGTAGCGGGGTCAGCGTTGGCGGTGCATCACGCGTTCAGATTGAAGCTTGCTTACTTGGAAACAATGGGGCCGCTCAACTGCGAACCGAAGGTCACAGCGTCACTACATTGAAAAATAACGACCTCATTGACACCAACCCTCTGGCTCCAGCGGTAGTCAGCGACGGCGGCAAAATCATCCGCTAGTAGCCGCCACGTTTGAAGCGTGGGTTAGCCTTGAAAACTATTTGTCGCCTAGATTTTCTAGCTCACGTTTGCTGCGCAAGTAGTAAATCACACCAATCATCGCCAGTAGGATTGTCACGATGCGGAAGCACAGCGCAATGGCTAAGCCATTACCGACTGGCATTCCAGCACGTACATATAACGTTTCAAACATGGTTTCAAAAGCACCGATGCCACCGGGCAAAGGAATCGATCCGGCGAGGTTTGAAACTGGCGAGATAATCAAGTGCTGTACAAATTCTGGGTGAGTGACGTTTAGTCCAATAGCCATGACAAATACGCTAGCGGCAAACAAACAGTGAATCACGATCGTTAAACCGGTTAACAACAACAACATCACTGGGCGACCTCGATAGATATTAACCGCCCGCAGTAGTTTTGGCAGGATTGAGCCGACCACAGGCAGTCGCGAGACGCGCTGTTGCGTCGCGTCTCCGGTAAGCCCCGGAACGAGAACTAACATGATTGCCACGAAACCTGCTGATATCGAAGTAACCAGTGAAATATCAGCAATCGTATTCAACGCGGCGGTCGCATCAACGGAACCACTGCTGCTATCGGCGGCGGCACCAACAACAGCGGCAATCGCACATACGATGGTGAGAGCATAGAGCCCCATTATGCGATCCAACACAATCGAGGAAACCGCCTCAGGTTTCTTCTCGGGACGTTCACGACTGATAAATACCGCTTTGATTGCATCTCCGCCGAGGACTCCTAGGGAAAGGAAATTGGAAAAATAGCCGATGAATCCTAACCGAAATGAATCACGCAGTTTAAATGGAATGTCCAGTGCACGGACTAGAAAAAACCAACGCACAAAAGTCAGTGATAATCCGGCCAAGGCAATAATCAAGCTGAAACACATCATCATGGCATTCCATTGCGAACGCTGGGTCCAAATGTCGCCAAAGCTCTCTGAGTTTTCACCTGTAGTCGCGCGATACAGTAAAAATCCGATGATCGAAATTGACACGGAATATTTAGCGATAGTAAATAGGAATTTGCGGTTCATATATAGATTTACGGTTACAGGTGGGTTGTTGCGTAGCGGTTGACAGATGCCGTGTGTACTGATAATTTCGAGTTTTGGAAAAGGTGGCACCTTATTAAGTTGTTTCGGCATTTCCACTGTCGTTTCTTTTAGCCAATGCGGGGGATTAGCTCAGTTGGGAGAGCGTCTGGCTGGCAGCCAGAAGGTCAGGGGTTCGAGTCCCCTATCCTCCACTTTGCTCTGCGGCACTAGGTCGCAGGGAACAGCAGACCCCAGCAAAACTGGGGTTTTCTTTTGCGCGGGTAAATCGGTTTGCGACTCGCTGCAGCCTCTTGCGGACGTGTGCTGCGTTGTTTTTTGCGTTACTTTTCGCTGGTGGTTTTCACCTATGTCGTTGGTGGTCAGATCGAGTCCAGCTGCTCGTTCAAAATCCTCGTCGGTGACCTGTAGGTAATGGCGTTGGGCAATCAGTTGCGAGTTACCGAGCCAACGGCAGACAACATGCTGGGGGTGTTCGTACGTCAATTCCGTTTGCCGCGTCGCCCGCAGATTGTGGAATAGTTTTGGCCATGGGGCAATGCCCGCTCTCTTCAGGATACGCAGCAACTGGGTCCTGAGGTTCGCGTTCTTTTTGCGGTAGCGTGTGATCACGAACTCATCTCCGGGTTCAGCCAACTCGAAAACATCCTCCAGATACAACTTTAATTCGGAAAAGATAGGGATTTCCCGTATTCCGTGATCGGCGTGGTGTTCGGTTTTCGGGCTACGCACCGTGATGCGATTGCGTTCCCAGTTTACGTCCTCCCAGCGTAGGTTCATGTGTTCGGATGGGCATCGCAATCCTGCGAAGCGGGAGAGAGCAAAAATCAACCGCCATTGTGCGTCTGGACACGCGTCAATAACTCGTTCTGCCTCATCCCGTGTAACAAAGTATTCCCTTGTTGGGTCCGCCTGTCCTTTTCCACGAACGTCTTCGAAGGGGTTTTCGGTAAGGATCCGCTTCCTGACTGCCGCACGAAAAAACTGTTTCGCAAACTGACAACGTTTGCACACGGTTGAGTCAGCCAGTCCACGGGCTAGGAGTGCACGTCGCCAGTCATCGGCATCACCCGGACTAATTTCGGCGAGTGGTTTGGCTTCACCAAAATATTCAATTAGGTTTCGTTGTGCTTGCCCCCAAGCAGTTAAGGTCGCTGTTTTAACATCTGTGCGGCTGGCAATATAGGAATCTAGGAATGCTCTCAACGTGGCCTGTGGTACCGTTCCTCGATGTTCAATAAGTCCGGCCCTTGCTAGTTTTCTGGCGAACGTCTCGTCGAGTGATCCAACCCACAAAGCTGTGTCACCATCGATCGGAAGGTTGGATTTCCGTACCGTATCTAATCGTTCCACCCTGTACTTGATTGCCGCCGCATCCCGCTTGGACATCCTGCCAAGATAAATCGTCTTTCGCTTGCCATCCATTGCGACAAACTGGATGCGTGTCCGACCATTTGGGTCTTTGCTGATACTTGCCATTTATCTCACTTAACTTTCTTGCCTTTGGGGGTTTCCAGTGTCACTCGCATACCGAGATACACTGCCAATCGATCAAGGGCATCCATCGAGAGCCCCCGGTGTCCGTTGTAAAACTTCGCGAGTGAACCTTCATCGATGCC
>JABHUV010000150.1 GCA_018658605.1 Planctomycetaceae bacterium
GCTGTATGGGTCGGATTCATTGCCTTGTTCGGCATTGCGGTCGATGATGGTATTGTCATGGCAACTTATCTCAATCAAATATTCACTCGCAAGAAACTAACATCGGCCCAAGATATTCGCGATGCAACGGCTGAAGCAGGCATGCGACGTATCCGGCCGTGTCTAATGACCACATTCACGACCATTATCGCGTTGATCCCTGTGGTTATTTCAACAGGACGAGGAGCGGATGTTGCTAGCGCAATGGCTTGGCCAGTTATCGGAGGCATGACCATCGAGCTACTGACGCTGTTTATGGTACCCGTTGTGTATTCAGGTTACAAAGAACTCAAAATGAACTTGGGACTGAAGGATCGCCATTGGGAAACGGGCCGTCTTTAGATAAGACTGAAAATATGATCGTCAATCCAGTGGGTCTTGATGCATGCGAATCGCAATCATCATCTTGTGGGTTTTTCCCGTGCGAATGTCAAAGTAAGCGCTAAAAGTACCGTAAGGTACGGGGGATCTGGAGTAGCGAGGCCGAGTCGTAATTAAGGCCGACTTGACAACACAATTGTCTTGCCACGATTGGTGGATGATAACAGGACTGGCTACGCTCAACGTAAGATTGTTCTGTTTACAAATCGCTTTAATTTCGGAGTTTCTTGATGTTAGTATTGATTGAAAAGTTTGATCCAACTCTGCCTCTTTCCATTGATATTCAATCGGTTTGATACGGACGTTGCTCATATTGAAATGATGGATTTTCAATCTTTCTTTTTGAGGGTAGCTAAGTTCAGGGCGGTTGGGAACAATCTTCGCAGTGAACATTGCTATCTTACTATCTGTCAGTCGGCCCCAGCGGAGTGGCGCTCGCACAGAAAACAGTTGCTGTAAATTTAGGGAATCGTTGCCCAAGTTGTCGCAATACAAAGTAACCGTTGTGGACGAATCTAAATGTGCTAGGGATTGAGGAATAGCGTCTCCAAAAATCACTGCTAGAGTCAACTCAGGCTTTGCGATGGGTGGCATTTCCTCGTCGAGTACCGACTTGCTGTATTGGCGGACTGCCGAAAGTTTTTCGATTCGCTCGGTGAAGCGCGGCAACAAATATTCAGAAACGTATTTTTGGTTTTTAGGATCCGACTTATCGAGAAAGTAAATGCGCCAGTGTGGATGTCTAGGCCAAGTTAGATGTAGCCAGGGCGGGTCGAGTAGGTAAACGTCGTTGATAGACGCGTCATACCTCCCTAAAAAAGTTACGGTCTTTCCGGCTGTGAGATTCGCACGATTTGAATAAGGCGCAACGCCTGCCGTCCCAGAATGAATTCCATCCGGTCGAATTACTTCGATGTTTAATTTTTTGTCCGCTGATACCTGTAGCGAGGCAAACAACAGAGCAACAATAGTCGCAATAAGTGAAATCTTCATGTTGACTATTATAGTAACGAATTTCACTGCAAGAATGACAAAACACAGGAGGGGCTTGCCCATGCACGCGCAATTTTGTGATAATAGAAAAACACCTTCTCATTCTTCCATTATCACATTGACACAAACACATAAACATATATATTATATACATGTTTTATATCTTTGTGCGTGTTTTGTATTGCAGGTCCTGATATGAAGCTATCACTACAGACGGATTTTGCTCTGCGTGTATTGATTTACGCAGCGGTTCGAGACGAACGAATTAACGTTTCGGATGTTGCTGACTTCTTCGATATATCCAAAGCGCATGTCGCAAAGGTAGTAAATCTGCTCAGCAGACACGGCTACGTTCGCAGCATTCGTGGAGTCGGAGGTGGGGTAGAACTAGCTAAACCACCCGAAGACATTACCGTCGGAGAAATAATCAACTGCGTCGAAGGGCAAGCTCACATGCTCGATTGCATGAGTATGTCCAACGTCTGTGTGATCGAACAGTTTTGTAACTTAAAATCTGTTCTGTTTGAAGCAGAACAGATTCAAAACGATTATTTGACTACGAAAACCATTGCCGACGTCCTCCCGGGAGTTCGGCAAATGAAGTCACTAATCAACATTCAATCGACATGACACCACTTCATTACCAGGAACAACAATGACACACTCTAAATTTACTCTCAGTCTGTTAAGCATCGCCGTCATCGGTATGTTCTATGCACCTCTATCATCCAAAGAAACAAAAAAAGAATCGGCCGCTGTCACTCGAACTCGCGAGACTGTAAAAATGCTCGACGATGTCTATAAAACAGCGGTTGTTCTCATTACCGAACACTATGTTAACGACGAAGATGACCTACCAGCTGGTTCAGCTGCCAAAGCATTATTCGCGGCCATCAACGCCAAAGGCTGGCATAAAGTTGAGCTCTTAGATGCCTCGGGAGAACCCTATAATGAAGACAACACGCCCAAGGATAAATTCGATATCGCTGCCATCAAGAGCTTGAAAGCAGGTGAGTCTTTCGTCGATAAAGTGATCGCCAAAGACGGCAAAAAATACTTGCGTGCCGCGACTCCAATTCCAGTCGTCATGAAAAAATGCACCATGTGTCACGAAAACTACAAGAATGCCAAAGATGGCGAACCCATCGGTATTCTAAGCTATACGATTCCAATTAAATAAACTGTCTGACAGTTATTGGAATCTAAGATGCCACCTGGCACTCAAAACAAGAACGGGTATTCCAGGTGGCGTTTTTTATGCGCTATGGATGATACAAAATCAGACCGTCCGTTTGATTTAATGGTCGTGTCCCGCATGACCTTCTTGTACATCATGTTCGTGCGAGTCGTGTTGCTGATGCTCGTCAGGTGCGGGATGATCATGAGAGTGCATCGACTCAATACTCACGGCTAACAGCAGGCCAATGATCAAAGCGGCTGTTAATTTCCCGCGATCATGCGAGTGAAAAGCAACCTCTGGTAACAAGTCGCTCAAGGCAATACACAAAAAGAAACCGGCGGAAAATGCTAAGGCTATACCCACGAGCGTCTCTTGTTCACCCGCAAATTGTTCTGCACCGAACCAAAACAAGACGGCACCCAATGGGCATATTAACGAGAACACAATATTGATCATCGTCCGCATCCGTGACGACCACGAAGCAGCGTGCATCAGAGAAGTGATGGCGAGTGCATCGAGAGGTTTATGCAAGAACACAACTAAGAAAGTACCGAGCCCTAAAAATATCGCTCCTGTTGCACCGTGTCCAATCTCCGCAGTGACACTCGCAGAAATTGCCACTCCGTCAAGCAGCGAGTGAATTGCAAGTCCAACGAACAACCCGATCCAGCTGAATTGATGAGCATCACTTTTTGATTCATCATCCCCAACAGGTTCATGGTGGTGATCATGTTCACAATCATGCCCGTCATTGGCAGCATGCGAGTGCACGTGAAAGACTCGTAATAAGAAAAACATCACCAGCAATCCGCCCAACATTGCCCCACCGGCTAATGATGCAGATTGTAGGTGTTCCAAAGAAGCGGGCAGCATATGCAACAACGCAACGCCGAGCATCACACCAGAAACTAAACTCATCATCAATTGACGCTTAAGATGATTCAGTTTCACCAGCGATGGCAGCCAACCACCGGCCAATGAAGCAGCAATCGTGAGTAAGCAATACAGTAAAACAGTTACAAAAGGTGACATGACCCTAAATTGTAGAGCCAAAGATTAGATTGCAATAGGGGCATCGATAAGCTACGTCACCCCGATCCTCTCACTTTTTTCCCGTTGAGCATGGTACCGATAGGCGAATACCTGATCAAATACTCATACATCACCAGCAAGGTAACCGTACAAACCGTACAAACCA
>JABHUV010000299.1 GCA_018658605.1 Planctomycetaceae bacterium
CTAAAAAATCACGATTTGAGGAAATCAAAGGTGATGTTCTGTATAGTGCCCGCAGTGTAACGCTACTGGCATCGTGCCAACGATGCCACCTCAGTGCGCTGGCACAGCAAAACGGTGGCCGCCGCGTTGCCGGACTCGTCATTGAAATATCGTTGAAAAACACCACAACCGACGAAGTCAAATCAGGCAACAACAAAAATGACAAATAAAGTAAACCCCGTCGTACCCCCAGTAACTAGAAGGCAAGCAGTCAAGTCACTGTCCGGCGCCGCATTAGTCGTTGCTGCAAGTTCGCCCGCTGCCTTCGCTCATTCTCGGCGAACCATTCGCGTGGCTGGCGTTGGCACCGTTTATGAACAAAATTCCCATTGCGATGTTATCTTTGGAAAACTTCTAGAAGGTTGGCGGCATGACAATGGTCCTGGGCCGAATATGGAGATTGCCGGTCTATATATGGATCAATCGCCAGACAACGACATGGCACGAGAGCTAGCAAAAAAATATGATTTTCCTATTTTTGAATCCATCCGAGAGGCGCTAACTTTGGGAAAGGACAAGTTGCAGTGTGACGGCGTTATTAGTGTCGGGGAACATGGCGAGTATCCCTACACGCCTGACACCAATCAACACAAATATCCTCGGAGGCGGTTTTTTGATGAAATTGCGGATACTTTTGAAGCAGTCAATGCCGTTAGACCTGTATTCAATGACAAACACCTTAGCTACAACTGGGCCGACGGTCACGCCATGTATCGCCGCGCCAAACAACTAAGAATACCATTCATGGCGGGCTCCTCGCTGCCGTTCGCTTGGCGCTATCCGGCGAAGGTCCTGCCACGTGGCTCTCAAATTACATCCATCATGGCCTGCGGATATGGCGGGCTTGAATCTTACGGTTTTCATGCATTAGAAGTGATGCAATCACTGGCTGAGCGGCGTCACGGAGGTGAAACCGGTATCAAGTCTATCACAACGGTTTCACGTGATGAGATATGGAAAGCAGAGAAAGCTGGGCGTTGGTCTCGCCAACTCATGGCTCAAGCATTGGCAACTGCAGGCGAAAACGTTGACGACCTCGAAAATCGTCTACAACTTGAAACCTCGGCGTTATACCTTATCGACTATTTAGACGGGACGCTCGGAGTATTAGCCATGCTTGACGGTATCACTGGCGAATTTACTGTTGCTGCAGAGCTTGCTGAAAGTGACGACGTATTTGCCCAATGGTATCGATTAGAAATGACAGCGCCCTATCGACATTTCGGGAAACTTGTAGCTGGGATCGAAGAGTTTTTTCGAACCCGTCGCACTACCGCACCTATTGAACGCACTCTTTTAACAACCGGCATGCTCGACCGGGCCATGCACGGCTATCTGCAAAACGGCAAACGCCTCGCAACTCCGGAGCTCGCCATCCGCTATCGCCACAGCAAGTGGCCCTTTGCCAACCAATTTGAAGAAAATTTTCCCGTCCCGCTACCATAGCTTCATGTTAATTAGCGGAAGAGTTCTTAAGGGCCGTCACCGAGGCAGCGGTCGCAAGCAATAGATCTTCGATATCATCTACAGTCAAGTCTCCGATGGTACCGATGCGGAACGTTTCATGTTGAGAGACTTTACCCGGATAGATCACAAACCGGCGCTGCTTCAGCAATTCATAAAACGCGTTAAATTCAAACCATGGTTCCTCGGGAAAAAAGAACGACGTAATAATAGGCGAATGGTATTCATCGGCTAACAATGTTCTAAAACCGAGTTCACGCATACCTGCTACGAGTCGCGTTTGACATTTGTCATACCGCTGCAACCTCGCTGCAACACCGCCCTCGTCCTCAAGTTCTCGCAATGCTTGCCGAAACGCCAGTAGCGCGTGTGTCGGAGATGTAAACCGCCATTTGCCTCCGTTTTCGTCCATCACTCGCCATTGATCATAAAGGTCAAGGCTGACGGATCGCGCATATCCAGCGGATTGCTCGATAGCCTCTTCACGACAAATTACAAATCCGAATCCCGGCACTCCCTGAATGCATTTATTAGCTGACGAGATCAAGTAGTCAACGCCCAAATCGTGCATGGCAATGGGTATCCCACCGAAACTGGACATGGCGTCGAGAATGATTTGGCAACCGTTTTCTTTGGCGATTTGACACCATTGTTCTAACGGATTCAACATTCCAGTAGTCGTTTCACAATGCACAAACGCCACGTGCGTAATTTCAGGGTCCGCGGACAACGCAGTAGTGAATTCTTCTAATGGATAAGAAGTTTCCACTGTTTCCACAACCGTAACGGGTATTTTTAACCTCTCGGCAATCGCTGCAATGCGCGCTCCATATGCGCCATTGTTCACGACCAGCAGTTTGCCGGCAGGCCCAATAACCGAACCAATTGTCGCTTCAACTGAAAACGTGCCGCTACCCTGCATCAACACGCTCGTATAGCCGGGCTGATTCGTAGCTAAGGCGACAAGAATTCGGCGCACCTCTTGGACGATATCATTGTAATCTCGGTCCCATGTTGACAGGTCGACCTGCATCTGAGTTTTAACTTGAGCCGTAGTGGTTAACGGCCCAGGCGTTAGTAACAAATATGGGATGTCGTCTCGCACCCTAATCCTTTCGCGTTCAGCAATATAGATTTTTCGAACTTCACCTTCACCCACCGAGTACTTGCAACGATTCACCCGCTGACCGAATCACATCGGTCGCGCCATGGTTGAGAAAGATAGATTTAGCGGATTCGTGTTTTTCAGTTCGTTCATCTTCGTTAAGAGCTTGCAATTCATCATACGTTAATCCTACATCGTTACCTGTGAGGGTAATGGCAACGCTTCGCACACCGGCGTTTAGTCCCGCCAAGACATCCGGCAGCGTGTCACCTACCTTGACCACATCAGCGACTGACTGGACATTGAGCTCTTGCATACATTTGAAAATCAACCACGGAGCAGGGCGACCGTTAGGAACTTCATCTGAACAAGCGCGAAAATCGACGGCCAAACCTGCAGCGGTCAAATCTTTCCATACGGGATCAGCAACCACCCGGGGATAACCCGTGGTTGCAGCGATTTTGATATCCCGATTGCGCAACGTTTCAAACAGTTCCAGCACACCAGGAATAATATCCACGTGTTCACGAGCAACCTTAATCTGCAGCGGCATAAATGTATCGTATATGTGTTGAACATCGGCATCAGACCACACTCGGCCTTGAGCCGATTCCCACCGACTGGCAATATCTGGAACTTCCAACAACGTCTGAATATGATCTCGTTTATGTAACCCCATCGGTCCGCGAGCTTCTGCAACAGAAATCTCCACGCCCATAGTTCTGAACGCTTGCACAAACGCTGAAATCGGAGCAAAG
>JABHUV010000171.1 GCA_018658605.1 Planctomycetaceae bacterium
GGCGGGTAAATTGTGTTCCGCGGCTAATAGGCAACGCCTGCAAATCGTTTTTAACGAGGCATGCTTACTTTACGCGTGTTATGTCACTTTGATGGTACCTTGGTCGGTTTGGATTTCTGTAGAAGCATTGGCGAGTTCGCGGCGGATTAGTGCTAAAGCGCACCGTTGACTTTCGCTGTTTACGGTTTGGACGGAACCGATTTTCGCGACAACTTTGTCATTTAACGTAAGGCTAGTATTGGGCGCGATAGATATTTCGGTTGGAAATTGAATCAAGACTAATATCCAATTTACATGGCCCATGGCATCAATTCGGGCGATTGGCTCTTGGCCCAGATAGCATCCTTTGTTGAAATTGAGGGCTTGGGCGGTTCGCTGGATTTCGTGAGGGAAGTTGTCAATGCAAATGTCAACTCCATAAACAGGGATTCTATTTTCTATTCGCAGTGCATGTGCTTGGTCGGTTGAAAACGATTCACGCTCTAGAATGTCCATCGGGTGATCATCGTCACTAAATAACCAAACCACATTAGACTCAAACCAATGACAGTCAAGGATGATATTACCGTCGTCGCATTTATCGACTTCAAGCGGCGCGTCGCGCGTGTAGGTTAATAGAAAGGCATTACGTTCACTGAGATCAATAAAACTCACATCTTCCGTGATAACGTACTTGGACAAATGTTCAATGATCGTCTCGCTTTGGCCAGGTGCGGCGGCAAATACTAAGGAATCCTCAAACGCCGTAACGGTTCCATATCCGAGGCAACGGCCTTGGACGTTTGTGATAAATAGCTCACATGAATCATAATGGGCCAGTTGTTTAATGTCGTTTGTACAAAAGTTATGTAAAAAAGTGACGCGATCGGCACCACAAATTTGAACGAGGCTTTGTTGTGGCATGTGGCAAAATGCGTGTTCCGGGAGCGTAGTGGATGGCATGTGAGGATCTCTAGTTGCGTTTATTGTTGAAATCTGTGTTTAGCGAAATGTGATACGGTGAGCATCGACGATGCAGTTGACGCTGGGACTGGCATCAACAAGTTTCTGGATTTGTGCGACGTCTTCAATTGGGGCGATCCCTAGGCTTTCCACTTCGGCAGGATCATGATTGCTGAGTAAACAGATGTGAAACAGATCGCGTAGCTGAAAGAGGGTGCGGGCGATTTGTAGATGCGGGCTCGCTTGTTGCTCTAAATGATATTCAATATCTTCCAGTGAATCGGGAGCACGCAAGGCGTTTAGAATCGATGGCATTTCGTCAGCCATTTCTGTGCAGAGGACGATCGTGCCGGATTCGAGCGTTACGTCGGCCAGTGTGTTAAGAGCTCGTGCAATCGTTTCCCATGAATTACAACTGGTGTGGCCACTGATCGTGCCAACTGTCAGTTGAGCGGCATCCCATTCGGGATATCGTTGTTCACTTGCATCAAGTTGAGATGCCAAAGTTTTGATTTCACCGGCCGCGAAGCTGGCAATCTCATCGCCGATACCAGGCGTTACCTTGATGATAAATTGAACCCCCAGCATTTCTGCGGTGGTGATTGCATCTTGCGATGGTTGTGTTTTGTTTCCGGTGGCATCTTTACTGGTTTGAGATTGGGCGGTCTGGTCGGCAAATGTGGGGTATAAGCAATGATAAAATCCGCTATGGTCTGTCAGCGTGTTAGGGAGTTGAACCGATAGGGGGATGACAATATCCGCATCAACTAGTGTTTTGTTAAATCGGATGGGCTCGCCATTTTCTGCCGTTGCGAGAAACGCTTGTTTTTCGGATTTCTCGGGCTGATGGACTTCAAACTTCAAATCCGTGTCAAAGATTCCCGCAAGTTGTTCTGGCAGTGAGAGGCTTTTAAACTGATTTGTATTGCCACCATAAACAATCGTAATGTCACTGGCCGATAGGAGCGTATTTGTTCGCAGATAGGAAAGCAGTGCATGTAATAACTCGCCACATTTCGGCAGGTCTGCCTCGACGGCGATGGCCAGTGTGTCACCTGTAAAAATAGTGTCACGTAGGGCTGGGAATTGCGTTGGGTTGTTGAGACCGTTATTGGTAACTTCAACCAACGTGCCCGTGGTTGTTGTATCGTCGATAGTAAGATGAGGTGGCAAGTTGACGGTTTGTGTAGCTTGGATAATAAATCCACATTCGCTCTGCGTGCCATACGGTAGTGATACATCCATCAGGATCTCCAGCTTTTATCATCAAATGCGATTAAAAAAAGTGATAGCAAAGTCGAGTTGTCTGGAATTCATGTGTAGGACAAGGATGTTTTTCGCTCACTCAATACACTTAAATAATTTCCGGCCATCGCTGTAATTAATTTTATCGTCTTCTCAGAAAACCGTAAACAACACGCGAGATCGCAAAAAGGGTGTTTGGTGTCTACAAAATGGCAGCGTATAATATAGCGTGAATGAATTACACGTTCGATTGTAGATAGCGTCGTGGGTACAAGTGAAGACGAGGAGTTTCAATGCGAAAATATATCAATATCATACTGTTTATTCAGTGCGTGTTGTTACTGACCGTTACATGTAAGGCGCAAGATATATCGGTGAATCAACGGAAACTCAATAACCTTCTGGAGGCCGGTGAATTTGCACAAGCTCAGCGGTTAGCAGAAAACCAAACGATCGTAGGCGATCGGAATCAATTCTTAGGCGCGGTTGCTCGTCGCCAAGCTCAAAATGGCAATCGGCACGGGGCACTGGGGTCATTAGGATCGATGACGAGTTTTGGCGATCAACAGTACAGCAATAGCTTGGGGTCGTCAGCTTCAGGGCAGTCTGGACAAGCAGGGCAGGGCGGCGCGCCGCAAGCGGACTTTGACACATTAATCAATTTGATTAAATCTACGATTGAACCCCTCTCGTGGGATGATGCGGGCGGCTCGGGAACGATTCAACCGTTCCCCGGTGGTGTCTATATTGATCGGGATGGTTTGGTGGTCCGATTCGATGTAAACAACTCAGCCGAGTTACAAGTTATTCGCCGTGGTCAGTTCGATGGAATGTTTAGTGAGCATGGACAGGACGTACGGGAAGAGTCGTCATTGCGAAAAGTATCTTTAGTACGATTGCAGCGTGAATTGGAATTGCTGCGAGCACAAGGTCGTGACGCGGACGTTGCTATGAAAAACTTGGCTGGGATCTATAAAATCCAATACGTGTTAGTTTATCCAGAATCGGGAGATATCGTTATCGCCGGTCCTGCGGGGCAATGGACCAACGATAACGATGGACGTATTGTCCACCATCGTACTCGACGTCCGACTGTAAAGTTGGATAACTTGGTCGAGTTGTTACGAAATGCGTTTTCAAAAGACCCGACATTAGGGTGTTCGATTACGCCACGAGCCGACAACCTACTTAAAACTCAACAATATCTTAAGAATGCTGCTGGGAAACCAATTGTCGCAGGGCGAACTGAGCAATGGCTTAGTGGTCTGCGAGATAGTATGGGACGTCAGGATGTTGAAGTGTTTGGCGTCAACCCGCAAACTCATCTGGCCAAGACTTTGGTTGAAGCTGACTATCATATGAAGCTTATCGGAATGGGGTTAGTACCAGGTGTTCCAGGTATGAATAGCTATATGGATAATCTTAAACAAGTTGCTGAGAAGACTGGAACTCCACAGTCCATAAGCATGCTGCGATGGTGGTTTACTACAAACTACAACTCTCTGCATGCAACGAAGGATGGCCAAGCGTTTGAAATTATTGGGTCTGGAGTAAAAGTATTGAGTGAAAATGAATTGATTGGGAAGCTTGGCAACCGTGTTGCCACCGGAAAATCTGATCCGCTGACGCAACAGTTTGCAATCGAATTCACTAAGAATTTTGAACAACTTTCACGGCAATATCCCGTATATGGTGAACTTCGTAACGTATTTGATTTAGCACTGATTGCGATGTTGATAAAATCTGAAGATCTGCATACTCGTGTTCAGTGGAACCTGGATTACTTTTTAAATGAAAATGGATATCGCGTTGTCCAAGCGGTATCGCCGACGGAAGTCGAATCAGTTATCAGCCATCGCCTTGTTGGTGGAAAGACAGTTTTAGCCGGTGTGAGTGGTGGAGTGCTGCTAGACCCCCGAGTTGTGGTCGCGGAAGATAATATTGTCCACGATTCTTACGGCATTTTAGAAGCTGAACACAAAGGTAATGCAAATATGTCGTTGCCTAAATCAGTTTGGTGGTGGGATTGAAGTTCTGTTTTTGGTGGCTAGCATAGTTTTCGCGTTATTAGGGTATACTTTTTGGTATTATTAAATAAAATCTGTGAACGTAGTTGTTCCGCCAATCGGATTAAATTCTTGAGGAGTATCGTGATGAAAACGCGTTCATTGATAGTGATTGCAAGCAGTATATTTGTTGTCATGGCAGCTTTGGCAATAGTGAAACATACCGTGGCGGATGAAAATCCGTTTTCACCTCCTCGTCCCGTACGAGAAACGACGGCTCGGCAGTCCGATGAGCGGGCAACAGGAGTCGAGCGGACAGAGCAGCGAGAGGTTGTTTCTCGCGAACAAATGATTCGCGAAATCTACCAGTTGCGAAAGAAGTACAACGAACTGCGTGCAGCGGGAAAAGCCGATGCCGCGTTCGAAGTTGAACAACAGTTTAAAAAGAAAATGGCTGTGCTTAACCGCGAACGAGAGGGTGACCGCGAACGAGAGGGTGACCGCGAACGAGAGGGTGACCGCGAACGAGAGGGTGACCGCGAACGAGAGGGTGA
>JABHUV010000211.1 GCA_018658605.1 Planctomycetaceae bacterium
CAGCCAGCCTTCAGATCCGTCATGGTGATTACCCATCGCCGGTAAGATGTCGACGGTAAACTTATTGACCAAAGTACCCAGATCGGTCATAGCAAACAGCCATGCTCCCAAACCCCATAAGATCGGCGTCCATTGCATTGGTGAATCAATTTGAGTGGGGTTACCGCTCGGCAGCCACTGTAGCCAAAACACGATAGCGGTTGCAGTTCCAGCACCTACAGACCAGTAAAATAATTGGTTGGGTCGAATCTGTTTCCGATAGACCATCCACATCCAGGCAATTCCAAACGCGACGGCACTTAGGCCAGCACTATATTTGCAGAAAATGAGGCATGGTGCACAAAATCCGGCTAACATCGCCAATACAATCGCACTGGTATTAGACGAGCGGTTCTTGATTGCAGCGAGATTAACAAGAAGTACGGCTGGGAATACACACCAGTAGAAATATTCACCACCGTCAAACAGAAATAAATTGGCAGTGCTGTAGCGCGCGCACATCAGGATCGCAATTAACCAAGGGAGTGCATTGCGTGACGCTGACTGCCAAAAAAAACAGGTCCACAGGGAGATCGCTAGCAGCCAGCCCAAACTTACGATCCAACGCATTGTTTGGCCTTCATTTAAGTGGATACCAAAATACCCAACGACTTGCTTGGCAACTCGGGGAACGGACCCATAGCTACGAGGCCACCAAGTTAATTTTGTTTCCCTGTTTAGGGAGATGTTTTGAGGGTCAACGGAAACCAAGACATTGGGATCATTCGTTTGACCAGCATCATATTGAGCATTCGCGAGTGTATAAGTTGCAATATCGGTGGCGAGTCCCAAGGGCGTCAAAAACATCGAGAGAAGTGTCACTGCACTGACAAGCGAGACCAAGACCCAACCGGCGTATCGGATTCGATTCGAGGCGGTATTAGGCGGAGAAGTCTGGACCATGAACTTAGGCCAAAAGGTCATCTAGTGGTGGCAGCCACACGGGTAATTGCGGGAAAAGGGTTTCGGCGAATTGCGCCGCAATTCTAGTGGACGCTTGGAGTTGCTCATTAGCTGCTGCTTCTTTGGCACTGATGACACCAATAAGCAATTGTGAAAATAAAATTTTTGAAATGGAGATATAATTCCGTCCAATCTTACCACGAGTCACCTTTGCGGAACGTGGCGTAATGGTGAGTGTATATTTTTTCCCGTCGATGCAGAGTCCAAGTTCTAGTGGCAAATCCAACCCACTGGCTCGAACTCGGCTATTAAACTGATGCCGTAATTTTTTTGTCAGGGCAATCGGTTTAAGGACTTTGGCTAAGATCACTTCACCACCAATAACAGTCCGCTGATAATATTGTCCACCGGCATCCAGTAACATTTTATGCAAGGGGTTATGATGGGGTGCATCTAACCGAATAGGCGTGTCAGTTTGTTCGATAACATCGCCGCAGATACGCTCTAAAAGTCTAGTCGCAATATCGTCACGGCTACCGTCTGTCATTAACTCAAGAATTTGACCATCTTTGACAATGGCATAACCCGAAATGGCATCATATCCTCCTTGAATTGTCATTTTATTGGTGCCATTGATAGCAACATAGACTTGTTCGAAACTATGTCGATTTAATAGCCACCGCCACGTAGCATCACTGCGAACAAACGCACCAAAGGTACCTTGCGTATTGACATAATAAAGTCGCATTAGCGCTTCTTGTTCCACTCGACGCCAAACACGAACATTCAAAGGTTGCTGAGGAGCTTGCAGCGGATTATTGGCTTGGTTAAGCAAAGCAGGATCTGGTGTCCGCAGCTGAGATAGTATATTTCGGGCCGTCGCGATGCTATAACTATGCCGCCCACCAACAAACCAGCCATTGTTTTGATAAAACCGAACCGCCGGTGTTTTGAGTAATCCAATTGCTGCGCCCTGTTCTGCCATCAAACTATGAACCTGCTTCAAGATAGCGGCACCGATGCCGTGTTGGCGAAATTCCGGGTTGGTTGCCATTTCGCACACATAACCAATTGGCAATTGCAGATCTCCAAAGTGGATATCGCGCATTTGAACGCGAGCGTGACCAATAATTTGATTTCCCAGTCTGGCGACAATTCGATCACTCGGTTCGTATAGGGGATCTTCGAGCTGAGCCGCAAAATCCGTGGAGGTGGGTTTACGGAATATATTCTGCAGAAAGCGGTTAATCGGTCCATGATCACCAGCTTGAGCTGGTGAAACGGTTACGGTGCCGCGCGAAGTCGGCAGCCCCTCAATCCGAATAATATTGGTTAGTAACCCGTCCAGCACTTTAGTGCGCTGAGTACTAATACTTGAACTCATCCCGAGCGAATCCCTCCCTGCGGTACCTTGGTTCCATCCACATGTGTACTCTAAGGCGTATTCAAACCAGTTTCTAGTAAGGTGGCCAAAGTTTTTAGAGGAAATAATAGAAACGGAAATTCACGAGATTGCAGCAAGGTCCGCTCATTTTGTGTTATTTCAAGTTGTTGTCGATGTGACTTGAGTTGTGCAGCGGCATCAGGCAGTGTGTTACGGATGCCTTGATTTATTTTCTGGATCGCTTGATGCCACGCTTGTTTGTCAGTCATTGCCCGCGAGTCTTTCAGTAATTGTTGTTTTTCAATCAACAGAGCTGCTTGTTGAGAATCGAGCATTATTCCCAACTGTTCTAGTTTTCGCAGGTATTTGTCTGGCGCGAATTGTAGGTTTCGTAGATCTACCGTTGCAGCAGTAATAGCTGTTGAGCCATCATTGGGCACCGGCACCGGTAAGCCTAACGTGGCCGTAGCGATTGAAAACAGGGGCGGTTGCTGTCCAAAAAATTCGTATATGATCTGATCGGTAACCTGATCATATTTACCTCCACCGATACCATGAATGAATAGATCGCCCAAAAGCAAGCGTGAAAACATGGTGGTTAACAAAGCTCGCGGGCGAAATTGAAGGCCAGTTTGCTGCCATGCTTGTAGTTGCTCGACACATTCGCTTGACGAAGCAGCGAGGTCAAGTCGCAGTTCAAAGGAAGCAGGCAGGTCGGAGAGAATAAGTTGCTCAGCAGTGACTTGGCAAAAAAGCCGTTGCCGTTGAGCCGTTGAATTGGTCCAACTCCACAGCGGCAACTCAATACGATCGGATAAGATTTCTAATTCCGGCACTGGATGTCCGAGGTTGCGGATGCGATGGACTTTTCGATATTCACAAACGGCCGCATTATGAACTTTACGGAATCGAGCGGCATTTTTCATCAAATGTAGTAGCAAGCGTGCAAAGCTAGCACCGCGACACAACGTACTAAAAGGAACATCCAAACTATTCATACCGGCGCGGTGTTCCAACTGATGGCGCGCTTGAGAAAATTTATAACCAATAATATCCGTGGGGGCTTGTTGGACAAGTTTCCAAAATGATTCCAAGATTGGTTTTTTGACAAAAACGTTAAGTTGATCCGCAACGCGTTGTGGAAACGAATTAAACAGGTTCTCGTCTTGGATGCCGGTTGTTTCAATTCTGTTGGACGCAGTCGCCACATCATAGGCGATGGTTTTTAGTGTTATTGTATCGTGGGTTTGCGAAGGCACTTTAATCGACGTCGATTTAACTATGTCATGGTCAATAATAAGGTTAATGGCAAGTGACTGAGTATGTTTAGCGATGTGATCTAAGCAAAAATTCTTAAACCAGACGCCTGCATGAAACAGTGTGGGTTGGTGACCGGTAAGAACGATCGATGTTTTCTCCGTGACTTTTGTGTTTGAGAGATCTAAATAGGTTTGCGTATATTCTCGTCCTGCGGAGATTAATTCGTCGCGTGCTTGTTGCCGCAAGGTTGTGAAACTTAGCCCCCCGATTTTGATGCCAGCGAAGGCCGTGAACCGCTGGTGGTTAGCATGAATGCAACTCAGACTTTTAGAAATAGGTGGCTCGATAAAACAGTCACCATTGCCCGATGGGGCTTGCAACTTGCGGTAAGTAATACTGGCCTGATTCATATCAAGTCTAGTTTCGCTAGGAGAATCCTCGGGTTGCCGCTAAGCAAACATCTCACATTTGGCGATGCTACGGTCCAAGACCAAGTGATAGTATTCTAGTCGAGTGGCAGCGTCATCGAGGACACCGCCGAACGATCTAGCTTCATCGAGGTATATCAGGGGTACGGGTAATTCGATAATATGCAAGTTTGCTTCGGCAGCTTGGACCCAGAGCTCTAATGGCATCGCGTAACCATTTTCAGTTGGTGTAAGTTTATCGAGTGATGCTGTGCGGTAAGCCTTGAAGCCACAAAATGCATCCGTCAGTTTGATGTTTAAACGTCGGCTTAGTTCAATAGAGACGGTTTGATTGATTCTACGGCGTTGTTCAGGTGGTGCTGTGTCATCAGGGAATTGAGTGAGATACCGACTGCCGGAAACGATGTCGACGGATTTAGTGCATGCTGCCACAAATTCGGGTATGCGTTGTGGTTCATGCTGACCGTCACAATCAATCGTGACGATGATCTCAAAATCATGCTCCATCGCGTATTCAAATGCGGTGCGAAGCGCTGCACCGTATCCTTGGTTTTCTGAGTGTGTAACGACGCGAACATCATCACGTCTTTGCAATTGTTCCGTTGTACCATCGGTTGAACCATCGTCGACGACCAAAATTTCATCGCTATATTGTTTAACGAGATTCAGTACTTCGTTAACGTATTGCACCTCGTTGAATACGGGTAAGGCAGTAAGAAAGCGTGGAGAGGACATGTGTTTATGTAGTGGGCGGAGTTTTGCGTGGTGTGAAGTAAACAATGTGAATGAATAATAAGTTAACCGCGGATATTCAACATCACGTCGGTAACAAATTTTATTGTATCGCCTCAGAGGGACCTCTCACAGTCGGAGTTCGCAAAGTAAGATAAAGAGGAACTTTAGAAATTACTTTATAAGGATGTTGTCCGTTGTTGAGAATTCGTCCCGCCGTTCGACTTGCTTGTTTCGGGCTCCCTTTTCGCAAGGCACTTATTCGAGCTGCCGAGTTAGGTGCGGAAGCAGTTGAGATCGATGCCCGACATGAACTTCAACTCGGGGAGATGAGCCAAACAGCGATTCGTCAAATTAGTAAGTTGTTAAATGATCACGGGCTACATATAAGCGCGTTATCTTTTAATACTCGCCGTGGCTACAACGTTATGGCTGACCTTGATCGTCGCGTCGCAGCCACTCGACAAGCGATGTTATTAGCATCGAATTTAGGCTGCAATGTTGTTACGAATCGCATTGGAGTGGTTCCAGAGGATCAGGAAGATTCAAGCTTTACATCGCTGCAACAAATAATGGTGGATTTAGGTGAGTATGGGCAACGAGTGGGTGCGCTGCTAGCCGCTCGGACGGGGTCGGAAGACGGAGAGGTATTAGCGGCCATGTTAGCAACTTTACCTGCTGGCTACGGGGCGGTTGATCTGGACCCTGGTAGCCTTGTAATGAATGGTTATTCCGCCACTGAATCGACTCAGATTTTAGCACCTTATGTTGTTCACATGCGCATTCGTGATGGATTGAGAGATATTGCTCGAGGGCAAGGTGCGGTTGCTGCATTTGGAACAGGGGCTGTTGATTTCGATCAGTTGTTTGCGATGCTTGAAGAGCAACATTATGCTGGGTGTTTCACGGTCGACCCAACGTCGTCGCGGAATGTTGTCGGTGAAGTGGCCACGGCGCTGCAACGTTTGCAATCCATATAGAAGGCGCCATAGATTAATACGATTAATGAACGATGTAGCCCCAAAAAATGTCGTATGATGGATGGTTCAATACTAGCAATCCCTTAGGTGGTGTGATGGAAAAGAATATTTTTAATAAAAGTTTAGCAATGATCATATGTTTGTTGTTTTTGCTTCCGTTAGCTGTAGCGCAAGGAGTTGATGAACCTCCCCAACCAACAGGTCCCCCACAAGTTTCTGTGGAGAAACAAAAGCTCTATGACTTGTTTGAAAAGAAAATGACAAACATAAAGTTCACCGGTAACTTTACAGTTTTAGGCAAGCAACAAAACAACCTGGCAAAGGAGTCTTACACAATTGTCAGTGTTAAGAAACTCACGGAAGGTGAATTGTGGATGTTTACTGCCCGAGTGCAATTTGGTGGTCGTGATATAACCTTGCCAATGCCACTGCAAGTTCAGTGGGCAGGAACGACGCCAGTCATTACATTGACTAATGTATTGATTCCGGGATTAGGGACGTTTAGTTCACGCGTGGTGATCTATAAAAATAAATACGCGGGCACTTGGACGCATGGGGATGTCGGCGGTCACTTGTTTGGTACGATCGGTCCCAATACAGATAGTAATCCTCAAAACGATGCAGACGATGCAACGGATAGCCCCAGTAAAAAATAGAAAAAACGAGTAACCCAATGACAAGTGTTGGTGATATTTGCAAAGTACTAGGGCAGATTGCTCCAGTTTGTTTGGCGGCGGAGTGGGATAACGTCGGGCTATTGGTTGGCGACCGTAAATCTGGCGTGACCCACATCATGACATGTTTAACAGTGACTCCGGAAACGGTAGCCGAAGCAATTGACAAGCAGGCTGGGTTGATCGTGACCCATCACCCCTTCCCCTTCTCGCCTGTGAAAACAATCACGACTGACACCAATATTGGAACGATGCTGTGGCAACTCGCTCAAGCAGGTATTTCGGTGTACAGCGCGCATACTGCCTTTGACTCGGCAGCCGTAGGTATCAATCAGCAAATTGCCGAGGCCCTCAATCTGAAAGACATCAAACCGCTCGAACCTCTAGATGCTTCCCAGTCAGCGGCAACGGAAGGCTTAGGTACAGGTCGTTGTGGTACGGTTGAATTTGCTTCGTTAGCTGAGCTCATACCAAGCCTAAAATCCGTGTTCAATATTGAATTGCTACACATCGTGGGAGACACCGAACGATCTTTGACAAAAATAGGGATTGCTTGTGGCAGCGCTGGTGAGTTTATTCGCTGTGCCTCGCGTCAAGGATGTGACGTATTAATTACTGGGGAAGCGAGGTTTCACACGTGTCTGGAAGCGCGGGCGTTGGGAATCGCCATGATTTTGCTAGGACATTATGCAAGTGAACGGTTTGCATTAGATAATCTAGCAGCAAACCTAGCTGATCAGTTTCCGGAACTGGCGGTGTGGGCTAGCACAGATGAAGAAGACCCGCTGACATTGCACTGATTGGGCATTTCCAAGTAGTTTGTTATTGACGCAGAGATAATTGGATTTGTACTATCTACGAACAATCCAAAGCAGTTCTTCTTCTCTGTAATTATTTTAATTCTCGTCGAGTCAATTCATGTACCGGTTGTACCCTAGTAGTATAAGCGCGCGAGTGCGTATTCTAACGACAGTATGGATATTGGTTGCGTTTACCGTGCCGAGCCTATTGGCCGATGGATCTTTGCAGGGACTGACTTCTGCCACGGGTCGGGTATCGCCACCACCGGCTAAAAGCATTAGCCTCAATCATCAAAATCAGCATCTACATCATCACCATTATTTTGATGATGGCGATGATTCTGCGAGTGAAGCGGATTTGTTTATTCTTTCAAGTATGGTCGCTGGGTGGGTTTTGTCATTGCCTGTGACGGTGCCCCAAGCAATTTTTGGCGACGTTGATAGTCCAGGCGGATTCATCAAGTATCCATTTGCCCGAGCGCATGCAGGTAGTATGATGATGAATCCGCAACCAGGAGATAAAGTCGAGAGCAGTCACTTGCGGGTGCGATTAGATTACGCAGATAATTTTATGGCACAACAAAAAATTAGCTCACATTTTATTTTCGAATCACGCAATCGCTTGGGAGTTGATGCAAGCTTTGATTATTTGCGGGAAAGTGTTGCGGTGGGTCAGCACGAACAATTGTGGATTGGCGATGTTAATGTAGTTTGGCGTTTTGCTCAGATGGAAAACGCACAGATGCGGGTGGGCCTTGGGATGAATTGGCAGCGAGCCTCCGCCGGGGCCGAATCCGGAATCAACTTTACGTATGGTGGTGACTTCTATTTGTCCGAACCGCAAGTTATATCGGCAGATCTCGATTGGGGTCGCCTTGGCAGTGCTGGATTATTTCGCATACGGACAACCTATGGACGACAGATTGGACGCGCAAAGGCCTATGTCGGTTACGAGTATCTTTCGATCGGGGATTTTAAAAAGAACTTTTTAGTCACCGGCATGAGTTTCGATTTCTAATGGTTCAGCGATATTTTTTAGACACTCCGATTGGCCCAGCGACAAGTGTGGTATTGCAAGGCAGTGAAGCCCAACACTTAACACGCGTGATGCGCGGCAAGTGCGGTGATCGGGTCGAGTTGTTTGATGGCAGCGGCTGGCAATGGAGCGCTGAAATTGCTCAAATCGGTCGAAACGAAGCGACCCTCGAGATACTTGCTGCAGCAGAAGTTGATCTCGAACCCGCGTTGGCATTAACTGTTGGTATTGCGCTTCCAAAAGGTGACCGACAAAAATGGATCATTGAGAAATTGGTGGAATTAGGCGTAACCACCGTAATTCCATTAACCACGGCACGGGGTGTTGCTCAACCTGTCGACAAAGCACTTGTCCGCTTACGTAATCATGTCATTAGCGCGAGCAAACAATGTGGCCGAAATCGGCTACTTGAAATTGGAAAAGTAGCTTCCTTCGAGGCGTTTTTACAGCGCTCAGGGGACAGACGATTTATCGCGCATCCCAGATCAGCCCAGATTGGCGTCAGTAATGCCGCTGCTGAAACGCTAGGTGAACAAGAGGATTGCAGGATTAGTATTAGAGATATTCAACTTGAATTTGGTGATGCTGTGGTGGCGATTGGTCCCGAAGGTGGATTTTCAGCTGAGGAAGCCGCCGCCGCCGCTCAATTGCAGTGGAAAATTGTTGACATGGGGCCTCGTATTTTACGTATTGAAACAGCCGCGTTGGCCTTTGCTGCCCGATTATTAGCAGGGATTTGAATAATTTAAACAATTGGCAACCAATGTCATTGTGGAGTGTTCCTTGATTTGCTACTTGAGTACAATAAAACACCTGCAAGATTTGGTATAACGAAAATGGAAATTAGATGACGATGGCAGATGAACAAAGCGATGTGCTAAATGACGATTCTGGGATCGATCTCGATCTGAAGAATCCCTTTGTTGCTGCGCTATTGGCTTGGATCGTTCCAGGGCTAGGGCATTTCTACCAAGGCCGCACGGCTAAGGCGATCACAATTTTCGTTGCGGTGACGATGTTGTTCATTAGCGGCTATCAAATGGGAGGTGGAAAAGTAGTTTATTGTTCTTTCACTTCGGAGGATTTGCGCTGGCAATTTGTCGGACAGTTCTTTTTAGGAGCAGCAGCGGTACCAGCTGTTATTCAGAATCGTTCATTACGCAGCCAGCAACAACTGAGTGCGAATGTGAATTTGTTATGGAACGGTTTTTTGGCTCCACCTACGAGTACCCGCGAGCTTAACAAATGGAATCGTGAATACCATTCGTTTTTCCAAATGGGAACTCTATATACATTGGTCGCTGGACTGTTAAATCTTTTTGCTATCTACGATGCGTATGGTGGTCCAGGTGTTTGGCATGATCCGGTACAGCGCAAGAAACGACTTGCGGCTGTGGCCGAAGCAGCGGACGAGGAGGTCAGTTAGATGTTTCCATGGAATCTTCTATTGGTCGCTGTCGAACGTGGCGCGATGTCAGGCATCGAACAACTGTTACTGTTTCTTCCGTTGGTTTTGATTGCTAGCTTGGTTTATGGTGCAACACGGCATGAGCGTTGGCCGGTGATTTTCCGTGAAGCCGCGCGAATGGCTGTTTGGTTCGGATTTTTTACCGGCTGTATGTTTATCGTCGTTTTCGTGCTAAGTCAGTTCAATTAAGCTGTTTTTAACTTTCTAGCGGTCGATTTAAATCTAATTTGACACAATCTATACTATTTACTGTCTAGTCATTTTGATTCGTTAGCTATTAAAATAGACATTCAAAAATCTAATAGACACTTGAGATGGCTTTTCGTACAAATCTTTTCCTGGAGGTTGATATTTACCTCAAATGAGAATTATTATTCTTGGTGCTGGCACTGTTGGTAGTTGGGTTGCTGAGACATTCTGCAAAGAACATGACGTGACGGTTGTTGACACAGACCTCGAGAGTATACGAGAGATGGACAGTAGTGACGTCCAAGTCTTGGAAGGCTCTGTTTGTGATCCCGCGGTTTTGTTTGCATCACACATATCCAACATGGAACTCTGTATTGCTGTTACCGGTGATGATGCAACAAATATTCTGGCGGCAAGCATGGCTAAGCACATGGGTGTTCCGACAGTCATTGCGCGAGTTCAGAACCCCATTCTGTTGGATACCACAACTTTTGATTGTCTAGAAACTTTTGAAATTGATCGTTTGATCAGTCTTGAATCTCTTACGGCCGAGCACCTTGCCACGAAGATTAGGACACCAACTTCGGACTTTATTGAACACATTGCCCAAGGTTCCATTAAGGCAATTGAAGTTGAAATTAGTGGCAAAAATAAGATGATTGGCAAGACCATAGAAGAATCAGGGCTTCCTGAAGGTGTTCACATTGGGCTCATTCGTAGAAAGAATGCGGATACAGGTCAGCGGGAAGCGCCCCGAATTGCTGTCGCGGATGATGTGCTTTGTGATGGTGATAAAATAACCCTTATTGGTGACGATGAGCGTGTAGATGCATTGATCGATGAGATTTATAAAAAACGCAAGAACCAACATGTGGTAATCGCCGGTGGAGGTCGAGTTGGGCGATGTTTGGCAAAAATACTCGAAGCAGGACCATTTAATGTATGTCTTATTGAAAAAAATGAAGATAAAGTTTTGGAGTTAGCTAACAAGTTAAATCGTGTGGAAGTAGTACATGGAGATGCGACAACTAATAAAACGCTAATCGCTTTGCGAATAGAAACGGCCGACTTCTTTGTGGCGTGTATCGGTGACGAAGAGAATAATATTATGGCTTGCGTTGAAGTCGATCATATTTTTAACAAAACGGACAATGTAGTCCGTGAGGATAGAAGGGTGATGTGTGTTATTCATCGTAAGGACTATTCGGATATTGTTAAGAAATTGGGAATTGATGAGACCGTTAGTCCTCGCACCGCGATGAAAGACGAGGTACATAAGTACGTAGGTGACAGTGCCGTTCGCTATAGTCAACGCATCTCCAGTTCAGACATTAGTGTTTATGAAATATTGATAGAAGAAGATGCCCCAGCCATTGAGCACGTGCTTACTAATTTAGACTTGCCCGTCGGCAGATGGCGAGCAGCAACGCTGACACATAACGGTACCGTCCGAGTGCCACGCCCTGATGATCATTTTGAAGCGGGTGACTATATTGTTGCGCTGATCCACGATGATGCCGTCGACGAGGTCATCAAGATGTTTACTGGAACGGGACGATAGCGAATGAATAAACGTCTGATTGCTTATTACCTCAGTACGGTTTGTGCATTTCTCGCAGCGGCGATGTGCACCTGTTTTCTATTTGCGTTTCCTTGGTTTGGTCATCGCACTGGAGATAATTGGCAATCACAATCGTTTGAAACCAGTGGATTTTTGGGCTTGCTCCTAAGCGTGATTGTAAGCTTTGCGATTGGTATGACGTTAAGACGGTATGCAGGTGATGACGTCAAATCGGAGATTCCTCGGCGTAAAGAAGCAATGGCAGTGGTTGGCTTGAGTTGGGTGATAGCTACGATTCTCGGAGCATTGCCGTTTTGGATTAGTGGCACTCGCTATGCAGCTCCTCTTCGGCTTGACGCGCAGGATCATATTGAAGTCTTTGATATGTCCGTTGCGCCGAGGAAGCAATGGAAAGAATTAGGTCAACCGGTTTCGGCAGGCCAATTCACAGTGCTCACCGCTTTGCTTGGTAATGACATGCTCGGCAATGACATAAAGAACTACTTGCCCTCACAGGGAATGACATATTTTGAATTGAATAGCGTCACGGGCCGAGATGATTGTGTAAATATTGTTAAAAGTCTTGCTGCTATTCCAGGACTTAATCACTGGCTGGAGGTTCCCAATACATCCACTGGTTCGGTTCGACTTAAGTGGCTAACGATGGAATTTGCGAATTCTGTCTTTGAATCTCAATCCGGCTTTAGCACAACTGGGGCCACCGTCATTAATAAACTAGAAGACCCAGGGTTAGTACCATATTGCATTTTGTATTGGCGAAGCATGACGCACTTCTTGGGTGGTCTGGGGATTATTGTTTTGTTCGTTGTGCTGCTAGGTGGCGATTCGGCTGGCAAAATGCTCATGAAAGCAGAAATGCCCGGACCGTCCAAAGATGGCGCAACCCCCAAGATGCAAGATACGGCTCGCCGATTTGGAATTTTCTATCTGGTACTCAATGTCGTGCTAACGGTTTTTCTGATGTTTGCGGGCATGAATTTGTTTGATGCCATTTGTCACGCCTTTGGCACGATGGCCACTGGTGGCTTTAGTACTTACGACACCAGTGTTGGACATTTTGATAGTGCGACAATCGATTATATTATTACGCTCTTCATGATTGCTGCGGGTACGAACTTCGCCTTGTTTTACACCTTGGTAGTCTTGGATAAATCGGGAAAAGACTTTTGGGTGTGGATTAAAGATAAGTTCACAAGTATTTTCAGTGACATTGAATTTCGAGTTTATTTAGGGATTATTGTTTTTTCAACGATTGTCATCATGGCATCGGGGATGGTCGCAGGGGATTGGGGTTTGACGTCGGCTGCAACCACAGAAGATTCCATTGGGGCAACTTTACTGCGCAGTCTCCGATTTGGACTATTTCAGGTTGTGGCAATTGTGACCACAACAGGATTTGGGACAAATGATTTTGATTCGTGGAGCCAATTCGGCAGATGTCTGATGTTTGCCTTGATGTTCATCGGCGGTTGCGCTGGAAGTACCGGTGGTGGAATGAAAGTCATTAGGCACATTTTGTTTGTGAAAATATTGGGTCAAGAAATTGAACACGCTTATCATCCATCGGTAGTCCGCTCGTTGAGATTGGGTGGAGTGGTTTATGACCAACAGGAAATGCGACGAGGAATTTTGGTCTACTTTGGATTGGTTGCTATAATTTTTGCAGCGAGTTGGCTAGCTATCGTAGCGGTGGAACCCAACAGCACTTGGCCGATAGACGAAACAGAAAACAAACTCATTGATTCAGCCAGTGCGGTGGCGGCGACGTTAAATAATATTGGTCCAGGTTTGGGAATTGTTGGCGCGGCGAATAATTACAGTGACTTTAGTCCTGCGAGCAAATTGATTTTTACGTGGTTGATGATGCTTGGTCGATTGGAATTGTTCTCCATCCTCGTCATCTTTTCATGGCCTTTTTGGAAACGACCGCGCTAACAAGTTCTCGGCCTATTTGGATGGAGAAGAGGAACTGATGGCTGATGCCAATCTAACGGAATTACTATCCGGAGATTGCCCACAATCGGTGGAGCAATTGGAAGATGTATTGAGTACTCCAACCTCCGCCGTCGTTAATATGTTTTCCCGCCTCGAAGGGCATTTATTGATGGTTGGGGCCGCTGGCAAGATGGGGCCAACGATGGTGCGAATGGCCCTCCGTGCGATTGCCGAATCGGGAAGTAAGATGCGACTAACAGCGGTGTCTCGTTTTAGTGATCCCAGCGTACGGGGCCGTATGCAAGAGTGGGGGATTGAAACCATCGCTTGTGATTTATTGCAGCCGGCACTGGTGGCGGCGCTGCCCGATTGTACCCATTTGATTAATTTGACAGGATTCAAGTTTGGCGCTTCTGCTAATCCAGCACTCACTTGGGCAACCAACTGCGATATCCCAGCCACACTTTGTCGTCGCTTTTCAAAAAGTAAGATTGTTGCGTTTTCGACCGGCAATGTCTATGCCATGGTGGCACCGGCCACGGGAGGAAGCTTGGAGTCGGATAGTTTGGAACCGTTAGGCGAGTATGCGATGGCGGCGTTGGGTCGCGAGCGAATGTTTCAATATTATTGTGAACAACTCCAGATTCCGACGTTGCTCGTGCGTTTAAATTATGCAACAGAATTGCGATATGGAGTCTTAGCTGACATTGCGACGTCGGTTTTGAACGATCAATCAATTGACGTGACCACCGGATTTGTCAATGTGATTTGGCAAGGAGATGCAAATGCGATGACTTTGCGATGTTTGGAATTGCCGACCGTTCCCGCACGACCGATAAATCTCACCGGACCTGTTGGACTTAGCGTGAGAAGTGTTGCTCAACAGGTAGCCTCGCGGGTTGGTGTGGCGTTAGAAGTGACTGGAACCGAGAGAGGCGAGGCGTTGTTGAGTCAAGCGACGCATAATTATGAGCTATTAGGAGCTCCTCAAATGGATTTTGAAACTATGCTGCGGTGGACCGTGCAGTGGCTACAGCAAGGTGGTGAGTCGCTGGGAAAACCTACCAAGTTTAATGCTGCTGACGGTAAATTTTGAGGTGGAGGTAAATTTAACTTCCCAGTCAACGCTTTACGTTGGCGTTTTTGGACTAGAAGTACTCGCTGCTCAAAAAGGGTATGTCGCTCTTTGGTCCCGCTTCTCACAGGCTCCCTCCAACAACACGCTTTTGCGTGATGAATAAACAGCGACATACCACATTTTGAGACTGGTACGGCCATTAGGCTTAGACTGAACTAGCCACCGTTCGGTTGTTTTGCCACTGTTGAATTCGTTCCGTCAGTGAATTAGTTTGTACTCGCTGCGACTGTGAAATAGTGGCGTTAGTTTGGTCACCACGCTTGGAAGTGAATGTATTGGTGGTAAGTTTTGCGTTGCTAACGCAAGCAATATTGAAACAAGAAATAGACTTCCCACCGTTACTCTGGCCGCTAACAAACCACGCTCCGTTTTCGTAGAAAATTGCGTGCGGTGAAAACTCAATCCATGTTTCTTCGCCCAACTGTTGAGGAGCACTCGACAGTTTCGAAATGTCCTTCGTGTCGTTAGCTACCAATAGCTCAATCCGATGGCGTTGCATAATACTGTCGGCCACCGCTTGTAGAATGTCTCGCTGCAGCGAGCAGGGAGTCTCTTGACTAGAAAAAAATCGACAGGCACGTTGCAAGCGACGGATACTCACACGTTGTGCTTCGTCGAGTTTATCGATGAGCAATTCGAGAGTTTTTTCGATGATGGTCCTCGTGCCATCAATTTGGAACCAAGGACAGCAATATAGCCCCAGAACGCATTCACGTATTTGTTCGAGTGCTATTTGTCGGCGGATCGTAAAACTGCCTGAAGTTGGCAAAATCCGATAACCGTCGGCGAGATTATCAAAACGAACAGGTAAACCAGAATTACGAATAACACTTAAGTCTCGATAAATAGTACGTTTGCTTACTTGGAATCGATCTGCTAATTCAACGGCGTTCAGTCCAGCACCTTGTTGAATACAGGAAATGATTTCCAGAGTGCGAGTAATGTTTTTCTTGTCGGATGAATTGTGAGTCATGTGATTTTTGCCTCCATGCAAAATTCGTACATTGTGAAAAAGTTGCAAACGATTGCCGCAACAACAGTGAAGAACAACTGCTCTATATCCTTCAGTTGCCAACGAAGGTTAAAAGGCGCCCTTAAAAACGTCGAAAAGCCAAATAAAAAAGTAGGTTTATGATGAATCCCCAAATAAGCCGCAATGCGTTAGAATACGGTGCGGCTTAAAGTTGCCAAAATGAACTCTGTTATTAATGAAAATCAGGAGAGCTTGTATGCATCCGCACCGTTATGTTGAACGTTTAGTTGATTTGATAGATCCCGCGGCAAACATATTGTTCAATGTAACCCACGAAGAAGCTGCGGAAGCCGTGGCTGCAGGTGATACACAGCGGGTTGGTGAAATCGACGGACAGTTTGCAATCATACAAAAACGTGGCAATATCGTACGCATGGCACGATCCATCGGGCGTCCGATGCGTTATTTTTTGGCAAAGCGGGCAGCAGGCCCATGCTTAATCGTGGCTGAGCGGATGGAAGAAATCCAGCAGGCATTATCCGAGGAAGGACTTGCTGATCAGTTTCATCCATCGTACACACGAATGGTTCCGGCACATTACATTGTCGAGATTACGTTGATCGGTTGCCCAGATCCAAATCCTGTGAACAAGCGATTCTTCACGCCGCAGCGTAATGAACATTCCACAGACCTAGATGAAATAGGTCGGATGTATATGGGTAAAGTTGCTCAAGAATTGAATGATTGGCTTGATCACATTCCTGCTGATGAACCTCTGGGTGTGTTGTTCTCAGGTGGTATTGATAGTGGTGCAGTCTTACTATTGATACATCACTTATTGCTCCAACGCGGTGAGTCGCCGGCGAGACTTAAAGCATTCACGCTGAGTGTTGCTGGTACGTCTTCCGATGCCACCAACGCCAAACAGTTCTTAGACGAAACAGATTTAAGCATGTTGCTCGAAGTGATTGATGTTCCCGCCGAGCAAGTTGATTTCCGTGAAGCGATTCGGATAATTGAAGACTATAAGCCTTTGGACGTACAGTCCGCAACGATGGCCTGGGCCTTGATGAAACAAATTCGCCAACAATATCCTGATTGGAAGTATCTTGTTGATGGTGATGGTGGGGACGAAAATTTAAAAGATTATCCCATTGAAGATAATCCTGAACTAACGATCGTGAGTGTTTTGAATAATCTGATGCTGTATCAAGAAGGCTGGGGTGTTGATTCTATCAAGCATTCCTTGACGTATTCCGGTGGGCAGAGCCGGGGCCATGTGAGATCTTATGCACCAGCGGCGAAACTTGGATTTTGTGGTTTTAGTCCGTTCGCGTTATCAAGTGTGATCGAAGTTGCCGAGGGGATTCCATTTATCGAATTGACCGATTGGGACCATGAACAGTTGTATCGCTTGAAAGGTGAAATTGTGAAACGCGGAGTGGAAGCGATCACAGGTGTTACGATGCCAGTTTTTGAGAAATGTCGATTTCAACACGGAGCAGTTTCTCCAGAACGATTTACTGAATTGTTCCCCGTTGACGAACAGGTTTATCGAGATACTTTTGCAGATATCTTTATTCGCTAATGGTTACAGATCTCCCAACTCTGTCGGACCAGCAGATTGTCAGTTTGCGACCTCAGCGCAATTCCGTTGATCCGTTGAAGCCGTATGCATATATGGTGGAAGAAGAATGTTCAGCCAGTGGCGAACTCACAAAAGTTGCCACGGTGTTTTTGACTAGTAGTGAATGTGCGTTGCGGTGCACTATGTGTGACCTCTGGAAAAATACGCTTGAGCAACCGGTAGAGCCAGAGGCAATAGCAAAACAGATCCGGTGGGTGTTGAACGAATTAGAGATTGATCTAGCCGCTCCTGAGCGACAAGGGATTACTGCAATCAAGCTCTATAACAGCGGTAACTTTTTCGATAACCGTGCGGTACCTCGCAGTGACTGGCCTGAAATTGCAGAGTTGGTTGCAGGATTTGAATCTGTAATCGTTGAAAACCACCCGCGGCTATGTAAGCAGAACTGCCTAGAGTTTAAAAGCTTGTTGTCGGGTCAGTTGGAAATCGCAATGGGTCTGGAAACGGTGCATCCTCAAGTGTTGCAGTGGTTAAATAAACAGATGAGCATGGAGGATTTTAAAGAGGCCACTCAAAGGTTAATTTCGCATGATATTAACGTCCGCGCGTTCGTCCTATTGAGACCACCTTTTTTAACGGAGAAACAAGGAGTGTACTGGGCCACAAAAACGATGGAATATGCCTTTGAATGTGGTGTGGAATGTTGTTCGGTGGTTCCCGTGCGAGGTGGTAATGGTGTGTTGGACCAGTTGCAAAAACAGGGAAATTTTACACCACCTAATCTGAAATCAATGGAAAGTACGTTGGTCGCTGGACTAGGGATGAATCGTGGGCGCGTATTTATGGATTTATGGGATGTACAGCGATTTGTGACTTGCCACCGTTGTGCAAACGACAGACAAAATCGGATTCTGCAAATGAACCAGACACAGACTGTTATCCAAGGGGATGATTGTGGCGACTGTGGGTGAGCAAGGTAAACGATTTCTTGTGATTGGTGCGGGCTTTTCTGGTTCGCTACTGAGCGCCATCCTTGCGCGGCATGGCAAACAGGTTACTTTGATTGATCGCGACGAGCATCCCCGTTTTGTAATTGGCGAATCCTCTACACCCGCAGCCGGTTTGATTTTGCGAACGTTGGTCAAACGCTATGGATTATCTGAACTGGCTCCGTTGACTAGATATGGCCGCTGGGTGAACGAACTAGAGAGTGTTCGGCGAGGAGCAAAACGAGGGTTTAGTTATTTCTTTCATCAAGCCGATGCGGATTTTCACGTTGCTGATTGTCATTCCAATGAATTATTAGTTGCCGCCAGTTCTTCACTCGAGTTAGCGGATACTCAGTGGTTGCGATCAGATGTAGATCAGTTTTTATGTGACTACGCTACGCAGCAAGGTGTTGTCCTGCGCGACCGCACAACTTTAATGTCATTGCAGCGTCATGAGGTGAGTCGTGAATGGGCGGCAACGGTCATCGATAGTGAGAGTGTGCAGGAAAGCTTGCAATTCGATTGGGTTGTGGATGCCTCGGGTCAAGGAGAAGTCGTCGCCGGGTTATTAGGTTTGCCCAGCGGTGATCCACATGGTCTACAAACGAACACGGTTGCAGTTTTCAGCCATTTTGATGGTGTTAAGAGTTGGGACGCGATGCTGTCCGAACAGCGACAAGATACCAAGGACTTTCCGTTTCCGGCTGATGTGTCTGCGCAACATCATTTGCTTAAAGAAGGTTGGTTGTGGTGCTTGCGGTTTGATCATAACGTGACGAGTGCTGGGCTCGTACTGGACGCCCACGATCTCACCGATGATTGGCAGCAAATCACAGCTAAAGAAATGTGGTGTACACATGTTGATCGCTATCCAAGTTTGAGCCGAATGTTTCAAGATGCTCAACTGTCTGTTACGCCTAATCGTTTTATCAAGACGCAGCGATTACAACGTATCGCTGGGCAAGCGACAGGGCAAGGTTGGGTGAGTCTGCCTCATACCGTTGGATTTATCGATCCACTACATAGTACTGGCATTGCACATTCGATGAGCGGAGTTGAACGATTGGCGGGCATCTTCTTGAGTGCAGACAGTGCGCATCAAGCTGGAGTAGATACCTATGGAGAACAGGTACTAGAGGAACTAAAGTTAATTGATTTGCTGGTGGCAGGTTGCTACTTAGCGTTACCATCGAAACGTCATTTTGAAGCATATTGCATGCTTTATTTTGCGGCGGCTACGACTTATGAGAAAAGTCGCATGGATACCGATGGTCGTAATCTCAACAATGCGATGTTACTAGCAGATGACGCACAATGGGTAATGGCGGTGCAGGATGTGTTTTATCACTTGCGGGAATTAGCAATGTCCCAACATTGGGGGGAACCGGCAGAATTTGAAGCGATTATTCGGGAAAAAATAAAACGGTACAATCATGCGGGATTGTGTGACGCTGAAGTGTCATCCATGTATAGATATACAGCGGCAATGTAGTAAACCACCTAGTATTGAGGGTAGTGGTGGTGATACTATTGCGACGGTTTTCTAGGGTGAATACCGTCGCAGATCGAGTTTGACGTCGATATGATTCAATAGATATAATACAGAGCAGAAAAGACGTGCAAAGGATGACAGTCTTTACGATTCTGAGCAGCAACGCCCATAAAAACCCAAAACAATCCCACCTAATGTTTGCTCGGTAAACTTGAAGACCTACCAAGGTTGCGGTGATTTAGTCTGATGCCTTGGAATGACTTTAATATAAAAACGACACATCGATCAATGGGGTGATTGGTGTAATACAGAATCCCTCCTTTTTGTTCTGTGACATACATGAAGCGATTAATCTATTCAGCACTGATTTGCATAATACTGTCGTCTCCAGCGATGGCTGAGAGTCCTCTGCACGAACAAATTGATACGGCGGTTTCTAAGTATCAGGCGCTGAACAATGAGAGCTTGGCTTCGGCTGCCGAGTTTCAGCGACGTGTTTACTTGGACCTGTTAGGAACCATTCCATCTGCCCAAGAAACGCGTTCATTTTTAGACGATGGGGCTGCGGATAAACGCGAACAACTGGTGAATCGAATCATCGCGGATCCTCGATTAAACCATCGCCTAGCCAATGTATTTGACGTCATGTTGATGGAGCGAATTGCCGATGGACAAGTCAAATCTGCACAGTGGCGTCAGTATTTGTATGATTCATTCGTCGCTAATAAACCTTACAATGTTCTGGCTCGCGAGATATTAGCTTCCAATGGTTCTGACCCCGTCTCTCGACCAGCAGCAAGATTTTATTTGGATCGAGCAGGTGAAACAAATCGGCTGACACGGGACGTCGGCCGGATGTTCTTCGGTATGGACATGCAATGTGCACAATGTCACGATCACCCATTGATTGATGGTTACTTTCAACGTGATTACTACGGGTTATTTGCATTTCTTAATCGCAGCCATATTTTTACAGATGCAGCCAAGAAAAACTACTTTGCGGAAAAATCGGTAGGCAACGTTTCCTTTAAAAGCGTGTTCACCGAGGAAGCGGGTGAGACAGGTCCTCATTTGCCCGGAGACGCTCCGATTGCCGAGCCAGTTCATAAGAAAATAGATGAATATAAAGTCCGACCTCGCGCGAACGTTGTGACTGTGCCGACATATAGTCGGCGCGAGCAATTGGCAGAGACAGCCACCAATGGCAATAACAGAGCGTTCAATCGCAATATTGCCAATCGGCTTTGGGGATTAATGAACGGTCGCGCATTAGTCGCGCCTGTCGACTTACAACACGCTGGAAATCCTCCTCTCAATCCGGAATTAATGAGTGTTCTTGAATTGGGTATCGCGCAATTGAATTTTGACGTGAAGGCTTTCTTGCGTGAGGTTGCATTGTCAAAAACGTATCAACGTGCCTATCAATTGGACCCCGGTGCCAAAGTAACGGCCGCACACATTCAAGAGAAACTTGAAAGCGTCGCAACTTTACAAAATGAGTTGAGCAAGCAAGTCGTCACCGCGTCTCAAGCCTGGGAGCAACAGCAACTTGTCGTTGCCAAACTCGATACGCAATGGTCTGAAATTAGAGCGGCTTACGTAAAGTCGGATAAAGCGGCGTCGGTTCAGTTGGATAAATATTTAAAAGAGGATGGTAGTCGTGTAACAGTGTTGAATAGCATCGCACAACGGTCACCTAAACGAGATGTATTAGCTGCCGCCACTGCAGAAATTAATGCGGTTCTAAAGCTGTTACCCGTCGAAAAAGGTGTTGTGGATGCCGCGGCAGCGTTCAAGAAAAAATTAGACGCAAGCAACGCTGAATTAACGAAGCTAGAAGCCACTCGCGTTAAAGCGGCGGGCAAAACCAAAGAGGAGTTAGATGGGCTTAGTCCATTACAAGTCGCTCTTGATACGGCTTGGCAAGCGTGGGAACCCGGCAAAATAGAATTGCAAGCGGCTGCAACCAAAGAGCAAGTACTGCGAAACGCTTATGAAAAAATACAAGAAGAGTTCTATGCAATAGACGCCCAACAACTTCGCTGGAAACGAATTCAGGCTGCGGCTGTACTCGACGAACAAGTTGCTTCTCAGCAGGCGCAGTTGGTGAACCTGCAGCAAAATATTAAACAAAGCACAGATCAAATCAATGCCGACAAACAAAAATTAACCAAGTCCCAAAGTAATCAACAATCAGCGAAGCAAATCCATCAACAAGTAATAAGTGCCCTAACGACCGCCGAAAAACAACGTGCCTCCAAGCAAGAGGCGGTTGAATTGATGGATGAATTAATTGCGACGACCAACGCTGCGATTCAATTAATCTCTACCGATGATGATGCCTTAGCCGTGGTTAGTCAATTGAAACAACAACAAAGTCGTTTAGGTTCGGAGATGGCGGAAGTGGAAAAGCAGGTCAAAATTTCCCAGACCGAAGTTTCCGAAAAATCGAAACAGTTGCAGTCAGCAGTTACTGCGATGACAAAAATGCAGAAGACGCTTGATACAAAGCTGGCCGCTTTGAAAACACAACAGCAGCAACTAGCGACGGAGCAACTGGCACTTGTGGCAAACCGCGAAAAACAGTCGGCAGCGCATGAAAAACTTTCGAGTGTGTTAGTGTACGAGTTCGTCGTCAGCGATCTTAAACCACTGACGCCGGAACAATTGGCAAACACGGTCATGGAATCTCTCGGCGTCACAGAGACGTATCGTGTTCAAGTAGAAGCAGAAGTTGCTAAGGCTAATCCACTGACTGATATGGATAAACAAGATGCTGTGAAAATGGCAACTCGGCAACGAGAGATAAGTGAAAAAGTACAAGCCAAAATTGCCCCCCTAGAAAATGAATTCATAAAGCTATATGCGGCGGGAGCGGGACAAGTTCAAACGGACTTTTTCGCGACGATCGACCAGGCATTATATTTCACCAACGGCAGTCGAATTAAGGGTTGGGTGAACTCGAATTCGTATTTGTCCGGACGCTTGATCAAAACGGAATCTGCCTCAGAAATAGCGGAACAACTTTATATTAGTTTGTTGAATCGTCGACCAACGGCACAAGAAACTAAACAAGTAAGCGAGTACCTAACGGCTCGTGCAGATCAAAAAGCAGAGACTGTGCGTGAGATGATCTGGGCTTTGTTGGCGTCGACCGAGTTTAGATTTAATCACTAGGATTTTCCATAACCACCAGTTTTAAACATTAGTTGTGAGTAAGCCCATGAAAAGTAATTATGCATGTAGATCAAATGAGCACGAAATTGCGAGGCGGGGTTTTTTAGGCACCATGTTAGGGACGGCGGGGGTTGTCGGTGGTCTCGGTGCCTTCACAAATCCATCGATAGCCACCGAACTGGAAAGGAAGCAAAAACGAGTGGTAGTGTTTAACATGGCCGGCGGAATCAGTCAGCTTGAAACATGGGACCCTAAGCCAGGTACAGATACGGGTGGACCTTTTCGGGCAATACCGACATCGGTGCCAGGTGTACACATCTCAGAACTATTACCCAAAACCGCTAAGTTAATGCATCATTTGGCTTTGGTGCGAAGTATTAACATCAAGGAAAACGATCATGGCAAAGGTCGATATGCCATGTGGACTGGGCGTCGTCAAACACCCGCTCAAGAGTTTCCACAAATCGGTGCGGTGATGGCAAAATCATTAGGAGCCGATAAACATGCGTTGCCTGGACATATCCGTGTCTCCAGCAGTACGGGTGGTCGTAGCAATGATTCGGCTTACTTGGGGCCTGCGTTTGCGAGTATTTCCATTGCTAGCGGGAAGCCCCTCGCCAATTCCGCTCGACCCGAGGGCATGACTGAAAAACAAGATATATTACGAAACGAATTTCGTCGTAGTGCGGACAATCGATTTTCTTTGCGCCGCCGCAGTGCTCAGACTGACGCTTACGCACAGAGTTATGAACAAGCACAACAGCTCATGGCAAACCGTGATGTTTTTGATATCACCAAAGAGTCACCTAAAGATCATGATCGTTATGGAAAACACGAGCTTGGGCAACATAGCTTGTTAGCTCGACGATTGTTAGAAAAAGGTGTTACCTTTGTACAGGTCACGCACTCGAACTATGACACGCACAACGAAAATTTCAATTTTCACTTAGAACAAGTTGGAGAGTTTGACAAAGCCTATTCAGCGTTGGTCGAGGACTTGGCAGTACGTGGGATGTTAGAGAGCACATTGATTATTGTCATGAGCGAATTTGGCCGTACACCTCGTATCAATCAGTACTATGGCCGTGACCATTGGGGAACAGCGTGGTCGATTTGTCTAGGTGGGGCTGGGATTCAACGTGGTGCGGTAATTGGTTCGACCAATGACAACGGTACAGCCGTGAAAGACCGAGAGGTTGATCATGGCCATTTGTTTCACACATACTTGCAGGCCGTGGGAGTTGATTCATTAGGCAGCTTTAGTATCGGTGGTCAAGACATTCCTGTGGCCGATCCTTCTCATGCCCCGATTGAGGAACTACTTGTATAATGACGTTCTTGAATACCACTGAAGTCACTGTTGACCCCACGGCTACTCATGTTGATAAGACATGGAAGTATGCGAGTCCGTTAATTACTTGTCGATTTGATCCAGCGGGAAAATATGTTTTTGCGACCGCTCAAGACAATGCTTTAATTCGCTGGACTTTGCAAGACGGTGCAATGAAGGTTTATCAGGGTCACGACTCTTGGATTCGCGACATCGAATTTTCACAGGATGGCAAGACTGTTGTCACCAGCGGTTGTGATGATCGTTTGTTGTTTTGGGACGTTGAAGAAGTTGCTGAAGAGCCTAAACCAACGCGAGAGATTCATGCGCATAAAGGCTGGATTCGATCTATCGAACTGAGTCCCGATGGAAAATTGCTCGCAAGTGGTGGTAATGATCGCATTGTTAAAATTTGGAATATGGCCGATGGCAAGTTAGTTAAAGAGCTTATCGGACATGAAATCGATGTCTATAGTGTGATGTGGCATCCCAACGATGGCACGCTATTTAGCGGTGATTTGACGGGTAAAATCTATCGTTGGGACACAGTTTCCGATAAACCAGCCTTAGTTTATGACGGCAAAGAACTCTATACCGCGAATACTGGGCAAAAAGCTGGTTACGGTGGTATCCGCGGGATGGCTTTAAGTGAGGATAATAAAACGCTATATGCATGTGGTCTACACAAAGCGACCAATCCGTTTGGGGCAGTACAAGAACCGTTAATACTAGCTTTTGATTTGGAATCAAAAAAAGTAGTCAAAAAATGGGAAGTCGCTGGACTTAAAGCGATTGCTTGGGAAATTAAACTCCATCCCCAAGGATTTTTATTTTGTGTTTGTGGCGGTGGCGCTGGTGGTTATTTGACGTTTATCAAGCCGAACGAAGATAAAGATTACCATCGTGCTAAATTGCCGAATGTTTCACGCGGTATGGATTTACATCCAGATGGTGTTCAAATCTGTGTAGCACATTATGATAAACAGCTAAGGATTTGCCGTTTAGTGGCTAAAATCGAAGAGCAAAAAGAAGGGTAGCAACTATGAATATTTGCAATACTCGCTGCTTATTGTGGTCGGTCGTGGTCTTGTCGGCCCTTGCTATGATGAAGCCGATAGAAGTTCACGCTCAAGTAATTATTCTACCAACGACTCGTACCTTTTCGGTTGGAACCAGTGTTTCGGTACCAGATCGTGGGTTTATCGGGTTAGGTGGAGTTCGGTATGGTGCGTTGGGAAGAACATCTTATGGTACACCGGGCATGGGTATGTTGCCATTGTTTGGAGTCTCACCGTTGTTTAACCACCGAGGGGCTTCGCAAACCCTTGGTAGTACCCAATCTGTCTTAGGTGTTCAGATCATCGATCTCAAAGAACTTGATCGTCAGGTATTACAAATCGGCGGTAACATTGTGCGGGCCAAGCAAGCGACTGGTCTATTGTCGGCTCCCGAAAAAGAATTGCCCAACCGCATTCCATTGGCCCTGCGGAATTCATTCTCGTCACCACGCTAACAAACGGTGACCGTAACGCGTGATCCACTGAATCGCGAAGCTATTCAAGGCGGAGTCATCGAGCAAACCGCTGTGAATTATGCAAGTTAGGGTTTATCGATAAACGTAACAATGTAACTGCGAATGAATATCGATAGAGTAGAATGCAGGTATGAGATTATCCGAATGCAGAAACTTAATGTTAGTTTGCAGTTTGTTGTTGGCTGTAAAATCGAACACGTTGGCGGACGAGGTGCAATTCAATCGTGACATCCGCCCCATCTTGGCGAATCACTGTTTTGCTTGCCATGGCCCTGATGCTGCACAGCGGCAGGCGGAGCTGCGACTAGATCTGGAATCAGCGGCAAAAGCGGATCGCGACCCAAAGGTAATTATTGCCCACAATATTAAATCTAGCGAATTAGTGAGCCGAATAAATACAGCGGATCATGATTTGGTAATGCCGCCAGTGGAGTTTAACAAACCATTGTCCGCTGAGCAAAAAGCATTGCTTACTCAATGGATTGAACAGGGCGCCCCATGGGACGATCATTGGGCTTTCGTATCTCCGACAAGCCCGCTCTTGCCCACCGCAAAACAAGAATGGATAAACAACGCTGTCGATCAATTTGTAGTCACTCGCATGCGTGCGTTGAACAGCGGGCTTAAGCCTAGTCCGATAGCCAACCGTGCAACGTTGATTCGTCGTTTGAGTTTTGACTTACGAGGGCTCCCGCCAACACTAGAAGAGGTGACCGGTTTTGTAAATTCTGGAAATTATGAATCGGTAGTCGATGCAATGTTGGCGAGTGAACAATTTGGTGAACGATTAGGGATGCACTGGCTCGATTTAGTGCGCTACGCAGACTCGGGGGGCTATCACAGCGATGTGCCGATCCATATTTCTCCTTACCGCGACTATGTCATCCAAGCGTTTAATGAGAACATGCCATTTGATCAATTTACTCGCGAACAGCTAGCTGGCGATTTATTACTACAACCTACACAACGCCAAATCATAGCAACAGGTTACAACCGTTTAAACAAAACGACTGAAGAGGGCGGTGCTCAACCAGGTGAGTATTTAACTAAATATGCCGCTGACCGAGTACGGACGACAGCGGGAGCATGGCTCGGATTGACGCTGGGTTGCTGTGAATGTCACGATCATAAGTACGATCCATTTACCACCGAGGATTTTTATCGCTTCGTGGCGTGCTTTGCAGATATTGAAGAAAAAGGTGTTTACGGCGGTAGTAGACGTGACCCTGAAATCAAGGTGGCGACGGCCCCGCAAGCTAAACAACTTGCTGAACTAGAAAAACAACTTACACTGTTGCAAGCACAATTGAAGGATGTATCTCAGGGAGAGGCAGTTCAAAAGCAAATTGATACGATCAAAGCGAAGCAGGTTGCTATTGAAAAACGGTTTGTGCGGACGATGATTACTCGCAGCGTCGAGCCCAAAGTGATCCGTGTATTACCACGTGGTGATTGGCTAAACTCCAGCGGCACTGTTGTGGCTGCCGGTGTGCCCCAACACTTTGCAAAGAAGATGACTGCTCGCGAGCAACGGTTTACGCGACTTGACTTGGCCAATTGGATCGTTGCAAAGGAAAATCCGTTGACGAGTCGGGTCTTTGTAAATCGATTATGGAAAATATTTTTTGGTCGTGGGCTGTCGTCGCAACTTGATGACTTGGGCATCCAAGGTGAGTGGCCCACACATCCAGCACTATTGGATTATTTAGCGGTACGATTTGTGGATTCGGGTTGGAATATTAAGCAAATAATCAAATTGATTGTTATGTCGCGTACGTATCAACAATCATCGACATTACGTCCAATTGATGCTTCGGCGGATCCCACTAACTTGTATTTTGCTAGACAATCGCGTTGGCGTATCGAGGCCGAATTCATTCGCGACAATGTATTGTCAGTGAGCGGTTTGTTGGATTCAACCATTGGCGGTCCGAGTGTATTTCCCTATCAGCCATCAGGGTATTGGCGTTACTTGAATTTTCCTACGCGCACGTGGAAATCCGATAGTGGTACGAGTCAATATCGTCGTGGACTCTATACACATTGGCAGAGAACGTTAGTACATCCAGCGATGTTGGCCTTCGATGCTCCGACGCGGGAGGAATGTACTGCGATGCGTAGTATTTCTAATACTCCCGCTGCTGCATTGACTTTACTAAATGACCCAACGTTTGTGGAAGCTGCGCGGGCGTTGGCTGCGCGAGTGGTTCAACAGGGGGGTGAACAGGAAAACGACAAAATCCGTTGGTTGTTTTTACAAGTGCTATCGCGCCCTGATACGCAACAAGAGCGAAAAGCTGTGATGCAAATATTGCAAACTGCGCGGGTACACTATGCAGACGATCCAATGGCAGCGGCCCAACTGCAGACCAATGGGCTGTTTAAGTTGGAGTCGACGGTAGATGTGATTGAAGTCAGCGCGTGGGTTATGGCGTGTCGTGTGGTTTTGAATTTAAGCGAAACAATAACTCGTAATTAATTAGGTTTTTTATGCAACGTCATCAATTTGAAAACGGAATCAATAGGCCGATGTTAAATGTACCGGCGAATCGCCGTCAGTTCTTAGGTCGTGCGTCGGGTGGACTGGGCATGACCGCATTGGCTTCCTTGTTGGAGGCTGAAGAGCCGCAGAGTACGGGGTTGATGCCGGGTATTGAAGGTGGTCTTCATTTTTCCGCACGAGCTAAACGAGTGATTTTTCTTTGTATGGCGGGTGGACCATCTCATCTGGAATCATTTGACTACAAACCGAAACTTGCTGAAATGCATGGCAAACCGATGCCAGAAACATACACGTCCAATCAGCCTATTGCTCAGTTACAAGGTCAGAAGCTCGTTTGTCAACAACCAATGATCCCTTTTCGAAAATATGGCGATTCCGGCATTGAAATATCGGACGTGTTTCCGCACATTGGGAAAGTGGCAGATGAACTCTGTGTGATCAAGAGTATGCATACAGATCAGATCAACCATGACCCAGCTCACACCGTGATGAATACTGGCACATCGATTTCAGGTCGTCCGAGTATGGGGTCATGGGTAACCTATGGACTCGGTAGCGTTGCGAGTGATTTACCTGGATTTGTCGTGCTGACTAGTAAAGGCGGTCGCAATCCCCAGCCGATTGCCACTCGACAATGGCACAGCGGTTTTTTACCCGGCCGTTATCAGGGTGTGCAGTTCCATTCATCCGGATCACCGGTTTATTATGTACAAAACCCCGCTGGAGTCAGTAAGGACTTGCAAGGTCAAGTTATTGATACTGTCAATAAACTAAATGGATTACGTAATCGGGAGGTCAAAAACCCAGATATTTCGACACGCATTAAACAATACGAACTAGCATTTCAAATGCAGGACAGTGTTCCTCAGTTAATGGATATCGCGGACGAATCACAAGCGACTTTAGATCTGTATGGTGTAACAAAAGCCGATGGCAGTTTTGCATACAACTGTTTGCTAGCACGTCGCATGGCTGAACAAGGAGTTCGCTTTATTCAGCTATATCATCGAGGATGGGATCATCATAATGACTTGGTCAAGTACATGGGTATTTGTAGTGGACTGTGTGATCAAGCCACCTCTGCGTTGATTCAAGATCTTAAACAACGAGACATGCTAAAAGACACTCTCATAATATGGGGTGGGGAGTTTGGCCGTACGCCGATGGCTCAAACCAACAAAGGTGCGGTTGGGCGTGATCATCATATGCGAGCGTTTAGTATGTTCATGGCGGGCGGTGGTGTGAAAGGTGGAACAACTTATGGAAATACAGACGAACTCGGATATGACGCAGTTGAGCATCCAGTCCATGTGAATGATTTACATGCGACGATGTTGCATCTGCTTGGTTTACAACACGATCGCTTAACCATCCGATATCAAGGGCGAGATTTTCGTCTAACCGATATTGCTGGAGAGGTTATTCAGGATATTATTGCTTAGTGTTGGACTTTGATTTTGCGATGAGTTGTTCTCGACATTCGGCAATTACGTAAAAGGAACCCGCGATGACGATAAGGTCTGCTGAATCTGCGTTTTGCTCGATATGCGCAATGGCGCTGACAGGATCGGAATCGGCTTGCAGTATCCCAGTATCGTTCGATCTGTTTTGTGCTGCTGATTGCTGTGCCATTTCTAGTAATGTGTCACAGTCGACTGCTCGAGGGTTGTTGTGAAATTGCGTTAATGTGATGGATTTAAATTTGTCGATCAAAATATCCAGCATGTTGGCGACTTGTTTGTCTTGACTACAGCTGAAAACTAGATGCCAATTTTTGTCGGCAAAGTGTTGCTGGAGGTATTCGGCTAGCTTGGTGATTGAATCTGGGTTATGCGCCACATCGAGCAATATTGCGGGCTGGCCAGTAATGTATTCCAAGCGGCCAGGGCAATTAGCATGGGCTAACCCCTCGGTAATCGCTTGGTCATCAATTTTAAATCCCTGCTCAATTAGGCAACCTATGATTCCCAACACGACTAAGGCATTGGTGATTTGGTGTTGTCCAGGTAATCCGATTTCAAGTACCGGCCATGTCTTGGTCGTTTGACCGATTATCATTGACACGTCCTGTAAAGTTGCACCCTGGGCTGATTGTGCGGCGATGGAATATTTGATGTCTTGAGTCGCGCGCGTTATATGGACACCAGTTTGCCGCGCTCGCGACTCAATTTCACCTTGTGGCCCAGCGGTACATCCATGCACAATTGGTACGTTGGGTTTAATGATACCAGCCTTTTCGGTAGCAATTAGTTCTACGGTATTACCGAGCAGAGAAGTGTGATCCAGACTGATGTTTGTAATCGCGGTGACGATACTGTGGCAGATGTTTGTGCTATCTAAACGGCCACCGAGTCCAACTTCGATGACTGCAACATCTACTTGTTGTTGCTGAAACCATAAGAAAGCCAAAACCGTAGTCAATTCAAAGAACGTCGGTTTTAGATCTTGATCCGGTTGAACGTTGGCTTCAATATCCATAGCTTGCACAACCGGCACCAGTTGATTTACTAATTTGACAAATTCCAATTCGCTACACAATTCCCCATTAATTTGAAAACGTTGCCTTAGATTTTCGAGATGAGGTGACGTGAATAGGCCGGTTTTGTGTTGAGCAGCAGTGAGGATGGTGGCCGTCATTGCTGCCGTCGAACCCTTGCCTTTAGTGCCTGCGATATGTACGGCGGGAATCTCTTGTTGAGGGGTGCCTAATCGAGCAGCGAGATTTCGCATCCGGTCAAGTTTAAATGGAACCGTTGGCTGAGCGACCATGGTCCGTTCGAAGTCGAAACGGCGATAGAGAAACGCCTGAGCTTCAGCGAAAGTCGCAATGGTCACATTGGTATGCATGTTTGTGAATAATCGCAGATGGAAGGGTGAAATTTAGCTTGGTGGTTAACGTGGCGTCGGCATTGGGCTGAATAATCCGTACAATCGTCAACACCAACGAGTGTCTGGAAAGGTTTCGACTTTGCAGAGCAAGGCAAACCTTATTTATAGCGACCACACGCCATACTTTAAGACCTATCCTATATGAATTTATTGAATTATCCGTGGTATCGCTGCGATGGATGTGTCGGTAGGTCCTAGATCAGAAGGGTGTTTACTGCGTATTGGTGGATGAACATCTGCATAGACTCGTGCGTACAAAACAGACGCACCGAACTAGTAATCTAGAATGCAATAGCACAAATTATATGACGAACAAATACGCGCTCTCTGATAGTTGTCGCGAGAGCAGCAGAGTTTAACGAAACGCGAAAGAGGATAATCTATGTCAACGTCTACTGGCCAAAAGGGCGAAGTCATTGTTGAAACCCGTAACCTGACAAAGACCTACAAGGATTTCTGGGGTCGTAGTAAGGTGCATGCACTCAAGGCACTGGACTTAAACGTTCGACGTGGTGAAATATTTGGTTTGCTTGGTCCTAATGGTTCCGGTAAATCGACAACGATTAAACTGTTATTAGGGTTGTTATTTCCCACCAGTGGCGAAGCATTAGTGTTTGGCAAAGATGCTGCGGATGTATCCAAAAATGAACGTATTGGATATTTGCCAGAAGAATCTTATTTATACAAGTTCCTCAACGCCGAGGAAACGCTTGATTTTTATGGCCGGCTGTTTAATATGTCGGCGGCCCGTCGTAAAAGCCGTATTCGAGATTTGATTAATCTAATCGATCTTGATTGGGCCAAGCGGCGTCAGTTGAAGGAATACTCCAAAGGGATGACCCGAAGAATTGGATTAGCCCAAGCGTTGATTAATGATCCAGAGCTCATTGTATTGGACGAACCGACCACTGGCCTAGATCCTATTGGTACGCGTGACATGAAAGATCTCATTGTTCGCTTACGCGACCAAGGTAAAACGATTCTCATGTGCAGTCACTTGCTCGCAGATGTTCAAGATGTTTGCGATCGAATCGCAATTTTACATCAAGGTGAACTGAAGGAACTCGGTGCCGTTGATAATTTATTGAGCGTGCAAGATATTACGCAAATCCAGGCCAAGAATCTTACGCCTGACACAGAGGAAGCAATACGTAAGTTGATTGCTGAGAGCCAAGGCGAGTTGGTTTCGATGGAGAATCCGACGTCAACGTTAGAAGATTTGTTCCTTAGTATTGTACGCGATAGTGACTCACGTCCAGGTTTTGTTAGTCACAAGGAAGACACGCCGGCAGAGCCAAAGGAAGAGGCAGAGCAGCAAGAGGAAACGGCTACTACAGAGTAAGAATTTATGAGATGCTCGACACAAAAATATATACATATAAATTATGGAGTTAGCACTCCTACGGTAACGCAGGATAATTAGTTAAATGGTTGTAGATCAAAGCGAATTCGAATCTTTTGGATTTTGGTTTTCCAGTTACATGGTCGATTTTGCCATGCTAGCATTGTTTATGCTGGTTGGCTGGGCGATTTTGGCATTTGCTTTAGCAGCTATTCGCAATAGCCCAAGCCGAGCGGCTAAGATGATTGCGGGAACGATTAAGCGAGCGTTCATTGTTGATTTTCCGCGCACCTCAGGTCGCCGTATTATGGCGATGTCACGTTTAGCGATTCAGGAAGCGATTCGTAATAAAGTACTTATTATTTTTGTACTATTTGTTGCCTTGCTATTGTTTGCCGGATGGTTTCTTGATGTTGAAAACGACCACCCAGCTCGGCTATATCTGGGATTTGTTTTGTCGGCGAGTACTTATTTGTTGTTGGCGCTTGCTATGTTTCTTAGTGCCTTTAGTTTGCCGAATGATATAAAAAATCGCACGATTTACACGATTACGACGAAACCAGTCCGCGCACATGAAATATTTTTAGGTCGGGTGTTTGGATTCGCAGCCGTGGGTACATTGCTGTTGGTTTTAATGGCATCGGTGAGTTATGGATTTGTTGTGCGTGGTTTGGATCACAAACATTCGATCGACAAAACGGCGATCGAATGGGATGAATCAACCGGGTTAGGTACAGGTAAGACTTCATTAGACGCTTATCATCGTCATGATTTTACTATCAATCGAAACTTGGAGAAGGCAGATGGCTTAGATGTGTTAGTTGGTACGACTGAATTAGCCAAAGGGCATTCTCATAATATCTATTTACGTGATGGTGATTACATTGTTGGACCACCGACAGGCGACTTGCTGGCACGAGTACCGGTATATGGTGAATTGAGTTTCTTAGATCGCTATGGGCTACCGAGTGCAGAAGGTGGATTGAATGTAGGTAAAGAGTGGACCTATCGCTCTTATATCGAAGGTAATACGCTGAATACCGCTATTTGGGAATTTAAAAATCTAACCGAAGACATGTTTGTTGCCAGTGACAATAAAGGTGTGTTACCGTTGGAATTAAACTTGCGTGTGTTCAGATCGACTAAAGGGAAAATCGAAAGTCGTATTCGTGGTGAGATCTTGTTGGTAAATCCCGAAGAAACATTGCTCAAGGAAGAACGTTTTAGCGCTCCAATTCCCTTTGAAGCAGATGAGTTCGTAACCACACAAGTCAATATAAAATTTAGCGACATCCGCCGCCAGAACCCAACGACTGGGGAACTAGAAAGTATAGATTTGTTTAAAGATTTAGTTGATAGCGGAAAACTACAAGTTCATATCCGCTGTAAGGAACACGCACAGTTTTTTGGGATGGCTCAAGCCGACGTGTATATCCGAGCTCCTGAAGGTTCATTTGAAGCCAATCTCATTAAATGCTATTTAGGTATTTGGATGCAGATGTTGCTGGTAATTTTACTAGGCGTGTTCTTTAGTACATTCTTAAATGGTATTGTTGCGTTGATTTCAGCAGTCGCGATTGTCGCGATGGGAATGTTCGCCGGCTTTATTGGCGACATCCAAACGGGTGAAGCCCCAGGTGGTGGTCCGATCGAATCGATTGTACGAAACATTTCGCAACAGGGTGCGACCTTGGAATTAGAAATGGGTGATACAGCTATTAAAGTCATCAAATCGCTCGATGGATTTTACCTTAACACCATGGAGAGCTTAGCAAAACTAGCCCCAGATTTTTCAAAATTTAATATGTCATCGAAAGTTGCCTATGGGTATGACATTCATATGGATTTGATATTAAGACAATTGGTCACCACCATGGTTTACTTTTTCGTATTGGTGCTTGCCGGTTATTTTATTCTCACATCGCGGGAGATTGCAGCGTGAACCTAAACTCGACATTTAAGCGTAAAGTTGCCTACATCACAGGTATCGTTCTCTTGCTGTTTCCTTTGTTCTTTTTAGGGCAACCGGCGACGAGTGGACGCAATGGTAGCGGTGAGGTAGGCGGTAAGTTAGCACAATTGCGAGCTGAAAGCGAGTTGGCACAATCAAATTTAGGTGAGATTAATCCTGTAAGTTCGTCGATGCAATTGGCAACGTTTGGTCTTCGCCCAGTGGCCGTCATTGTTCTTTGGGAAAAAGCAACCAAGTTCCAAAAGATGGAAGATTACGACAACGTAACGGCGACGATTAATCAAATTTCGAAGCTACAGCCTAATTTTATTTCAATCTGGAAATTTCAAGCTCACAATCTTGCTTATAATATCTCTGTTGATTTCGATAATTATCGCCACCGATATCAATGGGTTCGCCGTGGGATACAGTTTTTGATGGAGGGTACTCGATATAATTCTCGCAACGCCAAGCTTGTACAGGAAGTAGCGTTTTATACTGGATCGAAGATTGGCTACTCGGACGAAAAGGTGCAGTTCCGCAGTCTCTTCTCAGAAGATGAGATGTTTCACGGTCAGATGTCTGATGAAGGCATTGATTTGGCTTCAAATCGAGCACTAGGCGCTAACGGAAAACCAGATAACTGGAAGGCAAGTTACCTGTGGTACGAAGAGAGTGAAAATGTTGCGAGTTTGAACGAGCACCACGTGCATCGTGATCCGATTCGATTCTTTGAGAAAAAACCACAGGCGTTGGTTTATTACGCGATGGCGCTTGAAGATGACGGCTATTTAGATGCGGAAGCACAACAGGCGTTTGCGGCTGCTCATGCTGCGTTAATCAAGCTAGGTAACAGAGACTTATCTACGCAGTTTGGTTTTAACGTAAGATTGAATCAATATGGTGACTTTCAGCAGGATTTAAAGGACTTGCGCGAAAAAATGGACGCGTTGGCTCCGGAGTTGCGTCAAGAGTTGATAGCGGCGCGATTTGCAGGACTCAGTAAACCGCAGCAAGATGCTTATAACATGGAAGTTGGATTGCGTTCGGAGTATCACCGTCAGTTAGCGAATGAAGCGAGTCAGGCTTTAATTATTCCTGAAATACAGATTGCTGAAGCGATGCCTCTCGCTATTCGTAATCAGGCACGCAGCATTGCAATGGCTGCTGAGGATGTTGCGATGAAAGTGGATGGCATCAGCTATTTGCGCGAGATGATCAACTACGACTACTGGCTTAAACGTTGCGAAATGGAGCAGATGACATTGGCAATCACGGCCCGTAAAACAGTAAAACAAGCGGATGATTTTTTTGTAAAAGCGAGGTTAGAAGAAGCGCGGAAGTTGTATGAGGTCGCTTGGGTAGATTGGCGAAAAATTTTTGACAGGTACCCATCGATGATTACGCGTGACACCGGCAAGAACTTGGAATCTTCTATTTCAAATTATATTGAATTGTTACAGCAATTTGACGAGGAACTGCCGGAGGATTTTGTGTTGCGGAACTTGGTTGCCACGTTGGAATTTGCTCCCAAGAATCTACCCACTCCGAATATTCAGTTTCCTTCTCCCTCGCAACCCAATCGCATCAGGGGCTCTGTTCCCAATACGGATTATTTGGATAAGTAAGAGTGTTTGGTTGACGGTCCGTTCTTACAACATCAGCCACGCATGTGAAAAATGGATCGGTTCCAGCTATTTAATCGTTTGCAATGCTTGGTAGTGTGAGCGCACAGCTTTTAAGAATTTGGCATGCGGTTTTATTGGCTGGTAAACAGCTCGCATGACCATTTGATATCGCTTGCCAACTTGGTAATTTTCCACGATGAATTGAAAATCCCAGGCCGGATTACCCTGCCCTCCACCAGACGGTGATTGAGTGATACGGATGTTGTCGCTGGTGCGGAAAATTTGCGCAAAACCCATGCCATTACTAATACCATAATACCAAGGGTCACTATAGCGATGATCTGAATGGCCAAAAACGAGTGACAGCGGAAAGTTTTCATCGTGTTCCAATTGCCTACTGTCCTGCAGCGAACGATGCGTTGCCTTGAGTCCATGTTGTGAGGTGACACCACGAATTTTTGTTGGTGGCGGCAACTCAATCTCTTTGATTCGGCTACCAATATTTGCCCACCCCGGAAAATGGATGTCTAGCGATTCAGGTTGGTGAATATAACTCGCCCAAAACAAACCGATATAACCATTAGAAAAAGTATCTTTGTGGGCAATGCACTCCAACGTCATTTGAATAACGCCTGCTGGTAACAATTCGTACCGCAAGCAACTCTCTAGTTGAAAGTGAGGTGTCGGTGGTTGGTATAAATCGACGCAATGCTTGTTGATTAAACGCAATTCCATTGGAGCTCGTCGTGGTTCGAATAACACATCTCGTGATTGCGTAGTCCCGTCATGGATATGTTCATAGTTGATACCAGCATAACTTGGCACAAACAGGTTCGATTGACGCTGGGAGTGGCGTAGTTGTGCAATGCCACTATAACCGGCGCGATGACCGGGCAGTTGTTCATCGTCAACGGCTTGATTTGTAACGACAGTCATTTCCACATCCTGTCTTTTAAGGACGGCATAGGCACTTGTGGATTTCGTCCAATCACCTTTTCCTTGACTCAGCGATGTTCGCGGGGGGGGGGCCTGAGCCAAGGTAGCTACAGGCAAACTTATTAACAGAAAAAGAAGTACGGCTGTTAGGTGTTTCATTGGTAGCTTATGTGTTTGTTGGGGAAGGGACTATTGTTGACTTAAGAATCCCGCACTGGACTGGAAGTATCGCTGGCGGCGGTCATGGGCTAACGGACGGGCTTCCGATTGTTGTTGCAGGTCATCTACATTTGCTTGGCATTGGCGACACCCGTTGATTTCAAGATGGGTTTTTACAAAGGCTTTTTGATCTGGCGGCATGATACCAAGTAAAAAATTCCCCAAGTCTTCTCGGTTAGGACAACTGACATGGTGGCTGTGCCAAATAGTACCGAGTGAATGGTTTCCAGCGTTGGTGTCTGCCCTTAGGGCCGTCAAGCGTTCAAGCAGAGTGGGATCAGCGCGTAATTCGTGTTCAATGTCTGCCATCCGCCCAGCTTCTAGATCTTCATCCAGGTATGCATATAATTCTGCATTACTAAACATGATTGGTATCCTCTTTGGAACGCGGTTCATTAAGCTCGGGGAAAATGTCTTTATTGAGCCCTTGCTTTCGCAACTGTTTCTTTATTTTGTCGACGAACTCAAATTTAGTACTAGCCACAACTTGTTGGCTAATTTCTAATTTGTCCGCAACGTCCTTGTTTTTCATGCCTCGTAAAAACAGCAACTCCAAGGTGCTAATTTTGAGCCAGTCCTGCTGAGTTTTATAGGATCGAATAAGTTGTGCGATGATTTCGGCTATTACATCCGTTTCCATTCCTTTACGCTCTTTGCTACGGAAAATCGTGGATGGTTTACGGCCCCCTCCCGCTAATTGCATCGCACCATCGGAAGAGTTGTTGGCGTTGATTGGAATCGTTGGACGACGACTTTCTCGCCGCAGGTGATCGGTCAGTTTAAAAGCGCAGATTGTAAACAAGAATCCTTGGATAGGTCGGCTATCATCGAAATTAGGGATGCTCGTGAGAAAACCAATGAAAGTATCTTGGACAATATCCTCAACAGCGCTGGCTTGTGTCAGTCGTCGCCTAACGAAAGCGGTAAGCCGACCTTCGTAGGTATCGATGAGGGTTTTCCAAGCGTCTTCGCTGCCAGCGCGAATTTGTTGGACGAGTAATTTATCTGGTGACGTCATACGGACCCTTGGAACAAAAAACTTCCGTTACTGAGATTTTAATCAAGTTATGCGTCGCTGTACAAGTAAATCATGCATTAGAAATAGTTGGCGGCCAAGAATGCCAACGCGGAAACACTAGCCGTCCATGCGGTGATATTGAAGACGAGCCGTTTTGTTGTTGATGTTTTCTGCGCTGTCATGATTTGGTTTCCACGATACACCAGTAGCGTCACGACAGTTGTACCTGCTACGGCAAAAAACTTAATTAACCGTCGTAAAATATGAGAGTCGCGCCAGGCTTGCTGCATTTGCAAATGCAGTGGCGACACATCAACGACAGTAAACAATCGATATTGAGTGATATCCGAAGGTTGACCCTCGACCACGGGCGTATATTCTGCTGCGTAAACGTTAGACTGCAACAAGGAGTGACGAGGATCCAATTTCATTCCTTGAGAATGGAAGAACTTGAGCGCCATAGGGTCCAATGTGATGTCATTAGCAGCAGTGGTTATTAATTCGGTTGTCTGTTTTTCGAGTTCTTTAATCGCCGTGGTGAATTCGACTTTGGCTGTCGTTTCTATCCGCCGAGCGTAGCGATTATTGATTGGCAATACGAGTTGTGGTTGTTCAACGATCTCTCCTTTTTCTCCCGTTACGAGATTAAAATCATAGAAAGTCGAACCAGCGGGGCTAGCACTGGTCGGGTTTGTTGGTTTGCGTTGTTCCGTTGTTACACTACTACTGTTGGTGAAACTTGGCGCAGGTGCAAGTGAAGTGACAACGAGCACCACAGCAAAAAGGATCGGTGACGCCAAAGCAGCTTTGGCAAGTTTGTTTTTAGTTGGTATTACGTTATTCGGTTTTGTTGACGGTTGGCTATTATTCATGATACTACCCTAACCTCGCTATTCGCTTAAACTCTTGACGCTGGGCTCCGTTGATTTGTGGTGCACTGAATTGGATAGTGAGTACAGTGGCGCCCATGATGGCAGGCATCCAAGGCTGGGGCGCAACAGGAATCAACCACGCTACGAGCGCCACCATCAATGCACTGATGATGTCCATTCGAAAAGCACGCATGGGACTAGCTTGTTTCCACCAACGGCATGCTGTAAACAAAATAGCGACGAATACAACATAGTGCTGATAGACAGGCGCCGGTTGACCATCTAGCCGCCAGTCTTTTCCTGCTTTCCATTGCTCCAATACCCATGGAAACCAGGCATCTTCAGTGTGTAGAACCATGAGATCGAGTTGCAGAAAGTTGGCGAGGCCAAACATAAACAGCCCGAGCGCCGCACCGGCTGGGAACATTATAAAGCGCTTCACTGTATTGTTTTCGAGATCCGTTTCCCAGTATTTACTGATGCTTAGTACAGTCCAACTGCTGACTGTAATGACAGACGTCATCCAAGCGTACCATTGCAACATTTCATTTGAGGAAAATGGCGAAGCGTGTGTAGAAAGAGACAAAATAACAAACCCGAAGGCCAATGCGGCCACCAGTGATTTGACCAGCGACGCAGTTAGTTCCGTGAGTAAGTCGCTGCGAGAGCGAAGTGATAAATGTTCGATCGCGACGTCCTTCCAGTGTCGCATGGAAACTGGTGAATGTGCTATTTTGGGAGGAACGTATCTAGTCGCTGGAATATATAGTGGAGTAACAGGCGGTTGTGTGACGGGGACAACGGCATTAGGGGATTCGTTACCACTGAGGTCAATTGGAGGCCGATTTGGTTTGGCAACCGTTTCGAGGTCTTCAGGCAACTGGGGTCGTTGAACTTCGCGAACATTTCCATAATCGGGCGCAGGAATGTCGCGTAACATATCGACGACATGCTGATACCTTTTTGTCTTGTCTTTCTGTAGCGCCTTCTCGATCGCTTTTCTAAATTCCAGCGGTACGTTCGACAGATCGGGCTTAGCGGAGAGTTGCTTCACCAATATTTCCTGGTCGGTTTCACCGGTAAACGGCACATTGCCGGTCAGTAATTCAAACAGCATGATTCCTAAAGCATAGACATCAATTTCGCGACCATAATTGCCGTCGCCAATTTCTGGTGCCATGTAGTGGAGTGTGCCAATACTGCGAGTATGCCCGCCACGTTGACTACTAGAAATGAACTTGGATAAACCATAATCTCCAACTTTGACATTTCCATCACTGATGAAAATATTCCCAGGTTTCAAATCTCGGTGGACTATCCCTTTGTTGTGCAGAAACTCAACGCCACTGGCAATACTATAAAACCAAGCGGCAGCATTATCGGTGCTAAGACCAGTCGGGTTTTTATCGAGAATATGCCGCAAGCTATTGCCCGCCATGTATTCCATGATGATCCAAGTATCATCATCGACACCTTCTTTAATATCAAACAGTGACACTAAATTTGCATGGCTGACATTTAAAACAAGATGATCTCCCCGTTGTTTTTCTGTGGGGATTGTCGCTTCAGCCTTGCTGGCAATCATTCCCACTTGTTTCAAGGCGACTTCTTTTTTCCCGTCACTGATAGCGAAGTAGACTTCACCAAAACCACCTTTGCCCAAACCTCGCTTGATCGTATAACCATCAAGTGGTCGATCGCCGCTGGAATAGGTAAATTTCATGGTTTCAATCCTACAAATAGGAGTACGAATTACTGAGGGCTAACTGATAGGTTAATGGTCACTTATGGGGTTTGTCTAGTTTCTTAGTTGAGTTTCTATAATGCTTCGATACCGAGTGATATGTAATCGCTTTTTATTTTGGAACCAAGAAAAACAGGACCTACGGATTGCTCGTGTTTTTCATCCAGATCGATTGGTTGGTCGGAGCGGCAAGCGACGCCTTGTTCGCTGCGATACAATACGATTTGATGTTCATCATAGGGGTAAACAACATGATCATGGTTACGATTACCAATAATGAGTGAATCGGCCATGAGTAGAATGCCATCGGTGCGTGGATGTGTACGGTGGCCTGTAGTGAACTCTAATTTTGCAGTTGCGCTGAGTGGATGGGGCTTGTGAAACAGTAGTTCCACGTTGCCGAACTGAATTTGATCACCATTGTGTAGTGGAGTTTCAGTGGTTATTTCACTACCACGAACCCGAACTGTTGAAATCGGTTCCAGAATATACTGGTCATCAATTCGCCGAATTCTGGCATGGTTACGCGATACATCGCCTAGCAATGGAATATCGACGGTCGACCCTGCAATGGCTTGTCCCAAAGTAATAACATCTTGGAGACATACGAAGTAGCCACCGACGGCATCGACCCAGAGGATAAATCGCTGAGTGTGAGTGATCGGTTTCATGATGCGATCCTGGAAAAAATGTTGCTCACCTAGTGTTATCTTGGGAGCGGTTTGTGAGAGTGCGTTTTGCATGGGGTTGTAAGTTAACTGAGTTCTTATTTACTATACTCTTGATTTTGACACTTTAGTTTACGTTTGGATAAGATTAGAGCTGTCATGTCGTATTGACATGGAATTTCATACTATCCGCGCAAGAATGGAGCTCACACAAATAATGTGTGAGCTCCGATCTAAGAGCGATCAACGCTAGTTTTTAACTACTTGCGTTGAAACTTCGTCACCATTCTCGTTGGTTCCAAAATAGTTCGTGATTTCATCCATCAGATCTACTTGGGATTCACTATCCTGAACTGGGATACGATCAAACGAGCGGCTTTCAGAGTTGGCCATGCGTTCTTCGGCGCTGAGACGAGAATCGATTTCGTCAATCAATTGAGTCGTCTTAGCGAGTTGGCTATCATCGAAGACAAATTGACTGCTTGATTTAGCAACTTCAATCATGCGATTACGAGCAGCTAAATTGTCAATTTGCACACGCAATTTACGTTGCACACCTTGCATGTCTGCCAACTTAGTACGGGCAGTGCGAAGATTACTCATACGTGTGGTGAGCAATCTCTTGAGGTTCTTTAAAGTCGATTCGTCGGTTTTGTATTCTTCAAACCGATTTTCCAAATCTCGTTTTACCTCTTGAGCAGTATAAGCATTCCCGGTGTAGACAAAGTTTTCAGTACCAGAGGCCAGATCCGCGTTGAGCTGGATGATGGCTTTTTGGTCAGTCGTTAACTTTGTTTCAAAGTCCTGGATGTGCTCTTCGAGCTTTTCAATTTCGACTTCTTCTCCAGTGATCAATTCCATGTTCTTGCGAACTTCGGGAGTGATTTCTGAGATATGTTGTCGAGCTCGTTCTAGTTCAAAGTTCACAGGAACTGAGCTTTTAACGGAATCGCGAACACTGGCAACCGAAGTGGTCAGATAGCTGGTTGCGTCGCTACCAAAGAGGAGAGCTAAAAGCATTAATACTGCAGTGGCACCACCTCCAAAATATAATACTCTTTTCTTCATAACTAGATGTCCTTTCATAAGACATTTTGATTGAGGGCCATGTATTTTGGCCCGTTGGTGCTTTCCGAAGCATTTTTCGTTTTGAGAACCACAGTGGTTCCAAACGTGGCCGAAAATCGTTTTCTGCCAACCTTTACCTATCTGTTCGCACAGCGAGTCCGAAAATTAGCGATGGTAAGTAAAAAAATGGAAAAAACTTAGCTGATGCGATATTTCACTAAAAAATAGGTGCTATTCATTATTTACGAACATCGTAGTCTGACATTGTTGCCCTATAATCAAACTACAGCAGTAGCGAAGTCGAGCAACGATGCGATCGTTATATTGCTTAGATATTCCCAATGTGTGAGATGGAAACATGACCCAAAATTCTAGGACAATTCGTAATAAATTGTTCGTAGCGACAGTTGGAATATGGATTTTATTGTGCCTGAATTCTTCAGTACTCGTAGCTCAAGATTCACCAACAACTGCGGAGCAGGCAAAAATTGTGGAATTGATCAAACAACTGGGATCGGAGTCGTTCCAAATTAGGGAACAAGCCCAATCGCAGCTATTAGCAACAGGTCTAGCCGCTCAGGACGAACTAAGCAAAGCACTGAAAAGCGCTGATTTAGAAATACGATTTCGCGTTCGTCGTATATATGTTGAGTTGCTACAGATGGATTTTCAGCGACGTCTGACGTTATTCGTCAACGACGTTGATGGCAAGTTGAAACATGATTTGCCCGCTTGGAAAATGTATCGAGAAAAAGTTGGCAGTAGCTTGGAGCACCGCAAGTTATTTGCTGCGATGGTTCGAGTTGAGGCGCCGTTTCTAATAGCGATTGAAACAAAAACGAATATTTATTCTACGCTCAACACTCGCTTAAAAGATTTGCAACCCTATGGCAGCACGCCGAGTAACGGTCCGAAGGTTGCGCGGCTGGAAAGCATTGCGGCTATTCTGCTGGCGTCGATGCAATTAGATAACACACAACTCAATCGTATCATTTCGCCGATGTATAACTTGTTGAATTTCCAAGAAACTAAGAATGGTATTCGAGGCGGTGACAACTCGGGGATTATTAAAGGCATGATAGCGTCATACATCGAACAAAATATTGAGACGGCCAATAGTCAGTTGCCGTTGACGTTGGTGCTGGAATATGGATTTGAAGATGTTGGTTTACGAATTGGTCGAAAACTAATTGCTGATTCTAAAATGTCTTCACTCGTACGAGAATATGCTGCAATCTGCTTAATCCGTTTTGGTACCGCTGCTGAAATTCCTAAGTTATTACCAATGTTGACGGAAAAGAGTGTCATCCATTCATGGAGCACATCTCAAGCCAAAGGGAAGATCATCAAGACGCAAGTTCGCGATGCGATCCTAGTCTTGCTATTACATCAGACAAAGCAAGACGCTGCGGACTATGGCTTCCGATTTGTACAGCCTAATCCCATTACGGTATTCCGAGTTTATTCGGCGGGGTTTATTGAAGATGCTGAGCGTGAAGCGGCACATTCTCAATGGAATAAATGGTGGGATGAAAACAAGGAAATGGTTCTTAAGTCATCCGTAGTGGAAGAAAAGTAACACTCGTGGCCAACACAGAATTTTCCGTGAAATTGCGAGATGCAGTTGAGTCGATTTATTGTTATTGCACAGATAGATCACTTCGATTTGTTTTTGCTGAAAGCTGTACGTCAGGCTTAGTGGCAGCTGTACTGGGACGCAAAGCGGGCATCTCAGCGTATTTTTGCGGTTCGTTGGTAACCTATCGCAACCAATCCAAACAGGATTGGTTGGGGGTTGAGCATGGGCTTTTGCAAGACGATGGCCCCGTTAGCGAAGTTGTGGCAAAAGCAATGGCCGTCGGCGCGTTGACGAAAACCGAGGAAGCAGATTTGGCAATCTCTATTACGGGACATCTCGGACCAGATGCGCCATCTAAGCTTGATGGATTAGTCATCATTGGTATTGCGATTCGTAATGAAGATGGAAAAATATCGACCGTTTCACATCCTTTTCAGCTTAGTAGCGAGTTTCGAGAGCAACGGCAACAGGAAGCGACGTTACTGGCCCTTAAGGTGTTAGCTCATGCACTACAAATATTTAACGGAATCGCAGAAGTGATGTCCGCGAAGAAATCTTGGGTTCAGTTAGGGGACGGTGACATTCAGACGGTTTTTCCTGGTTCGTTTGATCCTTGGCACGCTGGTCACGGTGCAATGGCGCAGTATGTAGAAAATAAATATGGACATACCCCTTTCTATGAGCTGTCTATTACCAATGTGGACAAAACGCAAGTGAAACGGTATTCGGCACGGATTCGTACATTACCATTTTGCTTTTCTAGGAAATTAATAGTTTCCCAAGCAGCAACGTTTGTGGAAAAGGCTCGCCTTTATGGGGGGGTTCAATTCATTACTGGTGTAGATACTATCGCGAGGATTGGTAACAGTCGGTACTATGGTGACGAAAAAGAAAATACCGCTAGCAGTGATAAACAAAGGGACACAGCTTTACAAGAACTAAGTGATCGTGGATGTCGATTTATTGTTTTTGGTCGTGAGATGAGTACGGATTTTCGAACGGGTGCTGAAGATGTCAAAATCTATATGGAGTTGGAGCAGCTAAATTTGCCACCGCTGCTGCAGCAAATGTGTGAGGGAGTCTTAGAGAGTGAATTTCGATATGATCAATCGTCAAGAGATTTACGCCAAAGGAATGAGACAAGTTGACGACTGATACACCGCCCGTGAGTGATGGGATTTCAACGGAGCTATATACAAAAGGATTCATCTTGGGATCCATTTCGTCGATAGCCTATTCAGCGGCGAATGTTTTTCTGCGTTCGGTCGATCATTGTGATGCTGTGTGGGTATCGTGTGTAAAAGCGATGCCGACGTTTGCCATTATGATTCCATGGTTAATGATTCGCTATTGCAACGGGCATCGGAAAATGCCTTCAGTAAAAGCGATTGCGATCTTGAGCTTTGTGGCAGTGGTCACCCATTTATTTGGTAATGTAGGCTTTCAATGGTCGCTAGATAAAATCGGTATTGGTATTGCAGTTCCGCTCTGTTTAGGCATGGCAATTATTAGTGGTGCTGTTATTGATGGCTTGTTTATGGACGCTAAACCAAGCGGACGCACGATTGTGTCCATGTGTTTTTTAATTGCGGCAGTTATCGTTTTGTCGCTTGGTGGCGAAACAGCATTCGAAGCGTTGAAAAATGAGATCACAGCAGTCGACGTCTCTCGGTCTTTATTGGGACTGGGAATCGGATCTGTTGCGGTGGCTGGGATTGTCTACGGGGCATTTGGTGCAGTGATAAAAACTGCTGGTCGTCGAGGCATATCTCAACCGATGATGATGTTGATTATATCGACTGCCGGAATTGTATTTTTGTTTGTTCTTAGTTACCAACAGGGTGTGTTTAATGTTCCAGAAAACTTAAGTGTTTGGAATATCGGCCGGATGTTGTTAGCTGGATTGTGTAATACGATTGCCTTTGTTGCCTTGGTAGCTGCATTACAGTTGTTGCCGGTAACCAATGTTAATTTGTTTAACGCTTCTCAAGCAGCATTTGGTGCGATTGCTGGTGTTTTAATTTTTGCTGAACCGGCATCGTCATGGATGATTGCTGGTATCCTGCTGACAGTTGTTGGTTTGGTGATCATGAAACGTAAATAAACCATCGTCTTCAACGATAAACGGCAATGACATCAAGGAGACATGTCGATTAGACTGTTTACTAAGAAGTTACAATTACATTGATGGGAATTGTGCAAACGATGGCAATAACGACTGAAAGTTCAATACCAACTCGTCGACGCTACTTAGGTATCGACGTAGGAGGAACCGGCATCAAATTGGGTGTTGTCGACGATTCAGGTGTTGCGCTGGGACATGTACAAATTAACACAGAGCACGAGCGTGGTGCTGCTGATGGAGTAAACCGAATTTTAGTCGCCGCGAGAGGGATCGTTGATGAATTGAATTTAAGTTGGGATGATATTGATGCATTAGGTATTGGCACACCTGGGACGATGGATATCCGCGCAGGTCAACTGTTACACATGCCCAACATGAGTGGTTGGGATGACTTTCCAATACAATCCTATTTAGAAGAGCAAGCTGGTAAGCCGGTTGCTTTTATGAACGACGGTACAGCCGCGGCATACGGTGAATTTTGGGCTGGTCGTGGTAAGGAATGCAGTAGTATTGTCATGCTGACGCTTGGTACAGGCGTTGGCGGTGGGATTATAATCTCGGGTCGTTCGCTCGACGGCGAACATAGCCATGGTAGTGAATGCGGTCATATAATCATTGATGGCAGTCCAAACGCTCGACGCTGCCCATGCGGCCAACTGGGACATCTCGAAGCATATGTCAGCGCGACGAGTGTTGCTCAACGAACGTTAGAGGGATTACGCGATGGCGTCGACTCATCGCTAGCAGAGTTCCTAGAAAACGAAACGGCGCTATCTGCGTTTTCGGTATTCGAGCACGCTGAATCAAATGATGCATTTGCGATTCGTGTCATTGAGGAAACGGCGGTTTACTTGTCTATTGGGATTACTTCCATCATGCATATCCTTGACCCAGACATGGTGATTTTAGGTGGTGCCATGAATTTCGGAGCCCATGACACGGATTCGGGGCGCATGTTTATTAAGACGATTCGCGATAAGGTTGCCATGGCTACTTTTCCCGTGTTAGTTGAACAGACGATTATTGATTTTGCGAGTTTAGGGAACCACTGCGGCTTTATTGGCGCAGCAGGCATAGCGCGGGCGCAATTTGGAACCAGAAATTGACGCAAGCGAATTGACAAAGAATTAACACACAATTAAGACGGACATTATGGATTGTCGTAACATTAGAAACTTTAGCATCATCGCCCACATCGATCATGGGAAGAGTACGCTTGCTGATCGCATCTTGGAATATACCGGGACGGTTGCTCAGCGCGAACTCAAAGATCAGATGCTTGATGATATGGAGCTTGAGCGGGCGCGCGGGATTACGATCAAGGCTCGCAGTGTGAGCCTAAAATATTGCTTTGAGGGAACAGACTATCAGCTCAACTTAATCGACACTCCAGGGCATGTTGACTTTCAGTACGAGGTATCACGAGCGCTAACTTGTTGTGAAGGTGCATTGTTATTAGTGGATGCTTTTCAGGGTGTCGAAGCGCAAACGGTAGCCAACGCTTACAGTGCTATTGAGCACAATTTGACCATTATTCCGGTCATTAATAAAATCGATTTGGATTACGCGCGAGTTGATGAAGTGACGGAAGAGATCGAACAGCAATTTGGTCTCGGTGGGGATGAAATTCAATGTGTTAGCGCCAAAGAAGGCATTGGCATAGCAGGATTGCTAGAGTCCATAATCAACACGATTCCTCCGCCCAATGGTGCCCACGAGGCGGAGCTGCAGGCAATGGTCTTTGATTCTCATTACGATGAATTCCGAGGAGCTATTACTTATATCCGTATCATGAATGGAACGATTTGTAAGGGTGACAAAATTACGTTCATGCGAGCATCGTCATCTCACGAGGTTATTGAAATTGGTCAGTTTGTGCCACAACCGCAGGCTTGTGAAAGTTTAAAGGCTGGCCAAGTGGGATATGTGATCTGTAACATCAAGTCATTAGACATGATTCATGTTGGTGATACGTTGTGCCGACATAATTCTGACGTCGAGGCGTTGCAAGGTTATCAAGAGCCTAAACGCATGGTGTACTGTGGATTATATCCGTCCGATGGACAGGATTTCAAAGAACTACGAGACGCTCTGGGTCGATTGAAAATAAATGATCCAAGTTTCGTATTTGAGCCAGAGACTAGCAAAGCACTAGGCTTTGGTTTTCGGTGTGGTTTTTTGGGTCTACTGCATATGGAAATTGTACAACAGCGGTTGGAGCAAGAGTCAGATGTGGATCTTATCCAAACGGCGCCGAATGTGACTTATGAATTGACTACGAAAAAAGGTGAAGAGCTGGTTATTCATCGTCCACAAGAAGTTCCGGATAGTGGTGAAATCGAAGAATTCCGACAACCAATTGTGCGTGTGAATTTTATTGCGCCGGCTGAGTACATCGGTGCCATTATGAAATTATGTAACGATCGCCGTGGAGTTCAGCAATCACAAGAGTATCTCTCGACGACACGGATGATGTTGACCTACGACTTACCGTTGGCTGAAGTTATTTATGACCTACACGACAAACTGAAAAGCGCAACTCGCGGTTATGGAACGATGGACTATGAGCTATTAGGGTATTACCCAGCAGATTTAGTGCGCATGGATATTCTGGTTAATGGGAATCGTGTGGATGCCTTGAGTATTATTTGTGATCGCATTGATTCTCAACGGCGGGGCAGAGCCGTTTGCAAAAAATTAAAAATCGAGATCAACCGACACATGTTCGAGGTGGCAGTACAGGCAGCTATTGGTGGCAAGGTGATTGCTCGGGAGACCGTACGGGCATTACGAAAGAATGTTACCGCTAAATGTTATGGTGGTGATATTTCTCGCAAAAAGAAACTCTGGGCAAAACAAAAAGAAGGCAAGAAGCGGATGAAAAGTGTGGGGAGTGTTGATATTCCTCAAAAGGCCTTCATGGCAGTATTAGAATCGGGACAGGACCAGAAATAAACGTGGATAAACAACCGCATCACGTCAAAGGGGTCACCATGCTGTGCCTCGTGATTGTTGCTATCGGTGGAGTTATCGGTTGGTTGTTATCACGGTCTTCGGAGTTGGTGGAAGTCCATACGGTTCGCCCAATTGCGTCGGGGAGCATGGCTAACGCCGCCCCTGGACCCCATCTGCAAATCCAATGTCACGATTGCGGCATTGCTTATCGCTGTGATATCACGACTGTCGGCGATGACCATTTACCGGTTTGCTACAACTGTGGTGCGATAAATGCTATTGAGGGTCGCCGTGGTCACACTGGGCAAGTTGCGTATGCAGAAGGCGATATTCAGCGGTGGTCGAAGGTTGTCTTTACCGCTCCGGAATCAGCCGACGATCAAGGAATGTTTCTAAAACGCATTGTGGCTTTACCTGGAGAGCAATTGGGATTTGTGGATGGTGATTTGTGGATTAATGGCACCCGCTATCAAAAGTCCTTACAAGAGTTTGATTTATTGCAGGTTCCTGTTTTCGACAGCCAATATCGCCCGCGGGATTCGCAGCATTCATTTCTGGAACGATTTGCGGTTGGAATGAATGAACAGGCATGGTTGATCACCATGGCTGGTGAATTTGCATTTGATGCTGCGGCCGACAAATCTCAACAATGGCTTGAATATATTCACTGGAATGTTATTGCAGGATTTGTACCTCAAGTGCAACGAGGCTCGCCCGATGCGATTTTAGATTACCATCCCTATAACCAATATATCTCACGGCCACAGTTGAATTTTGTTGATGATTATGTCGTGGACCTTTGGTTGACGACGCATACGACGCCGGTATTGCAATTTAGATTATTGGATGTTGACGTGACTGTTGACTGTGAAAGACACGAGGTCAGCGCGTCTCAAGGCACTCGATTCTGGGGGCAGCAATCGATTGACAAAGCGACAGTACCAATAAAGCAACCTTGGAAGATTCGAGTTGGACGTTTAGATGGTCGAGTGGTTGTGCAGATCAATTCACAGCAATGGGCCTTCGATTTTGAACCAACGCTACCGACCGGCAATTACATCGATGACCGATTGTTGCGACAACGACCGTTTGCCGTCGCCGCCTCAGTGGGCATACTGGACATTAAGCGGATTTTAATTGCTCGAGATATTTATTGGTTAGCACCTAACGGGATGGACAATCGATGGCAGTTTTCGTCAGTGTTACCACCAGATATTTTTTTCCTAGTCGGAGACAATCAGCCTGTCTCACGAGATTCTCGTCATTGGAATCAAGGTATTCATCGTTCACGGATTCAAGGCGTTGTGCAGTAAAAGGCACAGGGGTCGATCTGTGAGATGGCTGCCCGTTTTTGTGGCTTGCAGTAAAATCAACCACGAATTTTCGAGAATTAACGCGAATGCTAAACTTGAACCTCGCGTGACTCTGCCCTCGTTATAAATAGATGGATAGAGTATATTTGCAACCAACGGAACCTTTTCCCTCGGGTTACCGTAGAATCCTCTATACAACCCAGTGCAATTTAATTTCCGACGGAGAGATTTTGATAAATGAAGGACAAAAACCAACTTGAGCGATACCGCAAGTTACCTTTGATGCAGTATCGTGATTTATTGGAAGGTTTTGCTGCTGCGGTAATCTTGGCGTTTATTTTCCGTGGATTTGTTGCTGAAGCCTATGTTATTCCGACGGGCTCGATGGCTCACGGTTTACAAGGTCGCCATATGGATCACGAATGCTCAAAGTGTGATTTTCCATACCGCTCGGGCGCGAGTGAAGAGAATGATGGCGCGGGAGAAGTGATTGCGACGACGTGCCCCCAGTGTGGTTTCATTGATGTATTAGACAAAGTAAATCAGATTAACGAGCGATCCTTCTCGGGTGATCGTATTTTGGTTAATAAGTTTGCCTATTCATTTAACGATCCAGAGAGATGGGATGTGATTGTTTTCAAGTATCCCTACGAGGCGACAACCAACTACATCAAACGATTGATCGGGCTACCTGGTGAGGTTGTGCGATTATCCAACGGCGATGTTTATACGCGACCAGTGGATAATATAAATGCGGTCTTTGAAATTGCTCGAAAACCGATAAATAAGCAGCTTTCGATGATGCAGCTTGTGCATGACACACAATATCGTTCAAGAGCGTTGGATGAAGTTATGTGGCCGCAACCGTGGCGGATGGTCGGTGAGTACGAATCACGGTATCACCCTAGTCCGCAGGAAGGCCTCACGGGGTACTGGGCAATGTCCACACAGGGATTCAAAGCTACGATTGATGGCAGTCGTAAAGAAGAAGCAGTTGAATTGCGATATCACCACACCATCCCAGATTCAACATTTTGGATTGATTACAATCAGCATCGCGTTAGCGCAAATCTAGCAGAAGAATCAGGAGACGCTACTCGAGCGCAAGAAATTCGTGATGAGATGAAAGTTCGCTGGTGGCCTCTCCCAAATCTCATTACAGACGCCTATGCATACAATAGAGTGATCAAGGATGATGTATCCTATTTTGGTGAAGTTGTTTTTGCATCGTGGGACAAAGCCACACTCCCCGTCGACAACTCGGATGATGCCAAACTAGCAGCCTTTATCTCGAACTTTCGCGAGCATTTAGAAGGTGATCAAATCATCGAAGGGCAATCTCGTGATTTACTAATACAAAATTTAAAAATTAAATGGCCCAGCGGAAGTGATCGCGGCAACTATTGGGTTGGTGATTTAGTAGTTGAATTTGAAATCAGTGTTGCCAATGAAAGTGGAACGATTGGTTTTGATATTGTTGAATCTGGTGTTTATTACCAAGGCAGCATTGACATTGCAACTGGTGAACTAACGTTGTCAATTGATGATGGAGACGAATTGTTTACAGGTGAAGGTTCTGAAGTTGCAGCGATCAATGGCGCGACCAATTTAAAAGGGGCCGGTAAATATAAAATTAGATTCTCGAATTGTGATAATGAATTGCGAGTTTGGCTTGACGGTGAACTAATAGAGTTATCGCAAAAGGCGACTTATGTAACAGCTCAAATGCTTGGACCTAAATGGTCCGAGCGCGATCCAGGTGACTTAATGCCTGCGGGGATTAGTTCCAAAGGTGTTGCTATGACGGTAGAAAATGCGCGAGTTTTTCGTGATGGTTATTATATCGCCACTAATCAAGCAGGATTTCCAATGGGAACGGAATACAACGATTGGTACATGAACGAATTGGAATCCATGCGACATTTGGTGGGTGGTATCGAACCATTTTGGATGGAAGTGGAAAATTGGGATTCGAGTAATATTTACAAGATCGCTAAACTGCAACTACACTTGGACTTTTTTCAATCTTGGAATCAGACGAAATTCTTTACAGACCGAGCGACCGTTGAATTTGAAATAGGCCAAGAAGAATTTCTGCCGATGGGCGATAACAGTCCAGCGAGCAGTGATGGTCGTGGTTGGTATCCGATTCTAGGTAAAAACAGTTTTCATCGTAGCCTATTAATCGGGGAAGCGCTTATGATTTATTGGCCCCATGCGTGGTACGTCGATATATACGGCAAAGCGATTCCAGCAATTCCGAACTTTTCGAAAATCAAGGTAATACAGTAAGATATGCCTGCGGGATAACTTATCGTTTAACCGGTCACCATTAATTCGGATACACACATGCCTATTTTAGAAGCTAAGGGCTTGGTCAAATCATTTCGTCGTCGGCGAGTGGTCAACGGGATCAGTTTGCGTGTCGAGACGGGGGAGATCATAGGTCTACTCGGTGTGAATGGTGCTGGTAAGACGACGAGTTTCAAAATGATATGTGGCATGTTGCCTCCAGACTCAGGCCAAGTGTTCCTCAAAGGGCAGGACGTTACTAATTGGCCGATGCACAAACGATCTCGTGAGTGTGGCATGGGGTATTTAGCTCAAGAATCAAGTGTCTTTCAAAATCTTTCTGTTGAGCAGAATTTGATCATGATGATCGAAATGCAAGAAATCAAAGGGAAAAAGAAAAAAGAGATTTGTAACAAACTGCTCGATCGATTCAACATCGCTAAAATCCGCAAAACCAAAGCGGGTAAGATATCGGGCGGCGAGCGACGGCGTTTAGAGATTGCGAGATGTTTGGTTTCCAAACCGAAGATCGTGATGTTAGACGAGCCTTTTTCGGGAGTGGATCCAATTACGGTGCAGAGCATACAGGTCACGATTGAATTATTACGTAACGAGGGCATCTCAATTTTGATTACTGACCACGCTGTTCGTGAAATGCTTGATATTGTTGATCGGGGATATGTGATTGCTGCGGGTGAAGTGATGTTCGAAGGAACGCCCCCAGAAATTTGGAACAACGAAGATGTGCGCCGCAAATATTTGGGCAATATGGGAAACCGAAAAATCGCTTGATGTTCGTCGGAGATCCGCCGTTTAAAATGTGAACGGGATGTTCCCCAAACGTTCGAGTGTTTCTTGCAACAATGCCTGCTCTGCTTCTTCTCCATCAGCAACATAGGTGACAGAGAATCGCAAATAGCTGCCAGCATTATCCCAGGGCACAGTCACGATCCCGTGTTCGGTAATTAAATATTGACACGCTTCTTCGGCATTGGCAAAAGAGGGCCCATTTTCAACACCTGTAGGAGAAGAAGTATAAAGGAAATACGAACCACCGGGCATCGAGCATTGAAAGCCACAAGTACTCAGTGCGGTGACTAGATTCGTCATTCGCCGCCGATATTTCTCGCGGACGCTCGAAGGGATGGTTTCATCGTCGAGCGCAGCTGCGGCCGCTTTTTGGATGGCAATAAACTGACCGCTATCACAGTTGTCTTTCACGTCGGCAAACGCTCGGACTAACAAAGGATTCCCGCAGACCCAGCCTATTCTCCAGCCGATCATGTCAAACCCTTTGGACATAGAATGGATTTCGATACCAACGTCGCGTGCTCCTGGTGTTTCTAGGAAGCTAGTTGGCTTACCGGTAAACGTTAACATTATATGAGCAGCGTCTTGGACAACGACGATTTGATGTTGCTTTGCAAATTCAACCACTTCGGCATAAAACGCTGCGGTCGCAAGTTTACCAGTAGGACTATTGGGATAGTTTATGACGAGCAATTTGGCCCGCTGTAAAATATCAACTGGAATTGATTGCAGATCGGGTAAAAAGTCGTTTTCCACAAGCAGTGGTAATTCATGAACTTCGCCGCCGTAGTATTTTGTATGCGTCCCTGCAACTGGATAGCCAGGTACGGTCATTAACGTGATATCGCCTGGGTTAATAAAGCAGGTTGGGATCATCGAAAGTGCCGTTTTAGAACCGATGCAGTGATTAATTTCTGAATCAGGATCTAGTCTTACATCAAATTCACGTTGCATGAAACGTGCGACTGCTGCTTTGAATTCTGGAACACCGTTGTCCGCGTACCCTCTATTTTCGAGCAGGTGGATTTCTTCCCCCATGACTTGCCGGACAGATTGTGCTGCAATATTATCGTTTTCGCCGATGCCAAAATCGAGCAATTTACGGTCTGGTCGATCCGCCATTGCTTGTCGTTTAGCCCGTTTTATTTTTTCAAACTTATAGATTTCGGTATCTTTGCCATAGTGAATACCGCCAATGCGGTCGGCAAATAATTGTTGAAAGTAGGGGTCGCTCATGATTTAGTTTCAAAGTAACAAACAAAAGTTGCAAAAGGAAAATCGTATATTTACCCTAATGTAAAAAAGACGAATCGACAACCGTTTGGCGATTGATCTGCAAGGCATTAGAAACCTCTATAATAGATGGCGAGCTTTTATTTCGAGATATTGATTAATGATCGGTGTGGTCATATCTTCTGGGAAGACATCCATCGCAAACGCACCGCGATGGGTGAGCGTATTTAAAACATCATGCCGCCAATTTAAAATCTGTGCGGCTGCCGCGGCGTTGTAGAGACTCTTTGTTTGCTCGGCTTCATCAAAGATATGATGGTCTCGTAGCATCACGCTAATGGCCAAGTGACGTCGTGAAACCGTTTGCATATATTGAACAACTTGCTGAGAATTAACTTCGTCCACGACGTTCGTAATTAAGACAACGAGAGCTCGTTTGTTGCAACGGTTTGCCAAATAAAGGAATGCTTCATCATAGCGTGATTCCACCATACGGGGAAATTGATTAAACGAGGCGTGTAACAGTTGATTCATTTGACTCATACCTGACCGCGGCGGCACAAAGCAGTGAATTTTATCAGAGAAGCAAATTAATCCAACGGAATCCCCTTTGGATAATGCTACGTGACTAAGCATCAACATGGAGTTCAACGCATGGTCGACGAAAGTCATGTCGGCGGATTCATTTGTCATCATGCGGCCACAGTCAATCAGAAATATGATTCGTTGACTTTGTGTGTTTTGATAATCTTGCACGATCAACTTGTTGTGTCGTGCGGTGCTACGCCAATTGATATTTCGATAATGGTCATCGCGGGTATATTCACGGAGTCGTTCAAATTCGTTGTCTTGCCCAACTTTTCGAGTACGACGGACGCCCAAAAGATTTAAACGATTTGTCCGAGCTAGCAGTGCGTAATGTGAAAGCTGATGTAAGTCTGGGTAGACGTGGATTTGAGTTTTTATGGGGACGGTTAAATGTCGCACCCAAAAACCAAATAGACTGCGACTACGGACATGAATGCACTGTAAATTGAACTGTCCGCGTTTCGTTGGTTTGAACGAATAGTGAAATTCTTTTGTTTCGCGACTGCCAATGGAGGTGCGAAAAATTGACTCTGCGACTTCGAACGTCTCGGGTAAATCATCCAAAAGTGTTAATCGTAAACGACGAGTTGATTCATTAATCATACGAAAGGCAACGTCGGAGTTCTTGACGATGGAAGCAACCTTGTTGTGGTGCCGCTCGGCTCGTAAGGTAGAAGTTGACGGCAAGGTGAACAAGTCTAATAGTGAGCAAACTAAAATTAAAGCGTCGGCTACCAAGGCAGGCACAAGCCAAGAAGCATTAAACATGATGCCTGCAGTTAGGACGGTCGGAATTAGAAGTGCCATCGGATAGACAACGTATGGGTATACTTTGCGGCGAGCCACAATAATTAACGGTATAGTGAGCGCAACAAGCACTAGCCAAGGAAACATCTGGATGAACTCCAATTGTTCCTGTAGTTGTTCGGCTTGTTGTTGAGTAGTTTCCAATGGTTTTTTCAAAAGTGTGTGTGGTTAGCGTTGCTTTTACTATTGGCGCTGTCGGCAATGATCTATATGCGAGGTACTTCGACAGTGCGAATCATATCCGTGAGTATTTGATCGACTTCCTGCCCTTCGACTTCGGCTTCGGCTGTTAAGATGACTCGGTGTCTTAAAACAGGTAACGTGATTTGTACAACATCATCGGGAATGGCGTAGTCTCGACCCTGGAACGCGGCTAACGTCCGTGCACCTTGCATTAGTGCGAGCCCCGCTCGAGGTGAAGCTCCCATATAGATTTGAGGCCAATTCCTCGTTACTCGCACAATTCGATTGATGTAATCCACCAAAGCATCGTCAATCGTTACTGCGCCATTTTGTTTAATCGCCTCGTTGATTTCCTCAGGTGTTGTTACCGTTTCGATTTCAGTTTGTAACCGATCAGAAATGTTTTCTTGCCGACTATGCATTTTCAATATGTCTGCCTCTTGAGCAGCGCTAGGATAATTAACGATTAGTTTCATCATGAATCGATCGAGCTGAGCTTCTGGCAGGTTATAAGTTCCCTCTTGCTCAACGGGGTTTTGTGTAGCAATGACGATAAATGGGGGCGCGATTGGATAGCTAGTACCGTCGACTGTGACACGATGCTCTTGCATGATTTCTAGTAATGCGGCATGCGTTTTAGCAGGCGAGCGATTGATTTCATCGGCGAGCAGCAATTGAGTGAAAACGGGGCCGGGGTGGAACTTGAATTCCTGTGTTTTCATATTAAAAACAGGCGCTCCGGTCACGTCCGATGGCATCAAGTCAGCGGTAAATTGAATTCGGCCAAAGTCACAGCCCAAGGCATGACCAAGCACGCGCACGAACAACGTCTTTCCAAGTCCAGGCACACTTTCTATCAATACATGGCCGCTGGAGAAAAGTGATACCAGTGTCCCTAGTACCAACTCATCCTGCCCAATAAATATTTTGCTCACTTGCTCGGTCAATTTGAGAAACAACTTTCGCGTGGGCGTCATTTCACCGGTATGTTCCGTTGTTTCAATAGACATCTTGCCGATGGACTGTTCAATGTCCTTGTCCACCACAACTGCGGGTGGCGCCATCGAGACAGCCGCCGCCGCGGCTGCAGGTGCTAACGGCTGGGCGGCCAGCGGTGTAAGTGCCATGGTTTGAGGTGCGTTAGGCAGGGGAATTACCGTTTGGCAACTGGGACACTGTACTTGAGGTCCCGCAAATGCAGGGGGCAGGCTCAACGGCTGAGAACAAGATGGGCAGTTGAAGGTCATGGAATTCATAGTGGTCTTTCTCTATAGTCGCCGAAGTTAGTACGGTTTCTTCTTCTGTTGTTGAGGTTTGTAGGTTTCGCTTTGATGTGCTCGCTGTTGGTATTGAGATACACAATTGCGGGCGTATGTTTCATTGCCGCTGCGTCGCATCAGGTTGCCTAATGCATGAATATGTCGCCCAAAGTTTGCGACGGATTGTTTTCTGGTTTTGTCGTTAATCGTTGTTGTTAGTCCAAAAGCCGTTTTGGCTTTTCCGAAAATTGGATATCTAAAAAAACAATACACAATTCCGACTACGATGAGGTGCATGAGGATGAAGCCAAACGGCCATGACTGCAAGATAGTGAGAATGCTTGGTGGTAAAGGTGGAGCTGGATCATTCGTTATCACCGGAACGTTTTCTGAATCGTCGTAATCGCTTTCAAGAAAACAGACAACGCGTTTTTTTGGGCATTGTCGTATCATGGTGGCCGCAAGTTTGCGGTGTTCATGATTTACGAGCGGCACGTTTAGTAAGAACGAACCATTAACGACAGCATAGATTTTACTTCGATAAAAAATCTGACTCGTTATCTCCGTTACGATTGGGATGCCGTTGCTGTGTAGTTTAATATCGTAGTCGTACGTTGAAGATACTGCTGGCTGATCGATTGTTCCTGTGAAGTCCAAAAACCCTTGGACGCGCAGATGGAATTTTCCATTTTCCGTTCCAGCCAGCCACGCAGGATCGCCCTCGAGGCTTTTAATTGTCTTGACCGTTGAGTCGGCGTTCATTGTGAACCAGCCACAATCTTCCCCATCTTCGAGTTGCATTCGTTTTACTTGAAAAGCTCCCCACACATCGAGCATTTTGAGAGCGAGCAATATCTTTTCATCGTCAGTGGCATCCTTGGTGACTTCGACCCAATAGTCCATTGTCGCATCGTAATCGCGACCAATAAAAATAAAGGTGCGATCTGGTTTAGCACTTAACCATTGCTCAATCGCTTCGACTTCTGCTTCGCCGGGCAAGCGGTAGCTATCCGGTGCCCAAACAATTACGTCCGCTCGACGAGTAGGTGTACCGAGGATGCGAGAATAAAAAATTTCCGACCCCGCATTCCTAAACATATCCGCCAATACTCCTGTACCATTTATGCTGTACGCACCCTCGGATTGATTGCCTTCGCCATAAGTGCGGTCAATATCGTCTTCATCCTGAGCGATAGTGATACTGGTGAAGATGTTGATTGTTAAAATGACCAATACGATCGAGAGTCGATTTTTAATATTGCTGCGATTGATAAAACTGGTGCGGGGATATTGATTCATGCTCGCACTCCTGTGGTCGGAGTGGGTTGACTGAGAGCGCGGAAAATATCGACATTGCCCCAGCATTGTTGGAATTGAGATTGGGTCAGATCGTGGTTCCCGAAAAAGACATCCTCAAAAGCGCGGACGGTCAGTCGCAGAGTATCCTGCAGTTGATTGTGGCCGGTTACTTCGCGCAGATATTGATGATTTGTTTTGCCTCGCGTCAGTCGTATAAGATTGTTTTTGTCGAGTTGAATAAGCTTGTAGCTGAACAAATAGATGATTGCTTGATTGTAGTCGCCGTTGTCATAGCATTCTCGGACACGATCGAGCAAGTTCTTAAATGCTGGATTAAGTTGGACCGGTAGTTCCTCTAAGCGGTCTTCCTCGGATAAATCGCTCGGTCTCGAAGGTAAACCAGGGTCTTTATTTGTTTGTTCACGGTTGATAATAGCCCAGACGATTAAGCCAATAACACCAATGACGAGTACAGCAAGGATTCCCCAAAAAATAACTTCAACAAGCCCGGCAGCACCTTCAAAAAAGTCGAGATCAGGAGTCCATTCGCTACTGCGTTGCGCCGGAGGCGATGCAGATGAATTTCCGCTAGAGGGGTCGAGTCCACCATCAGAGGAAGAACCGTTGCCCTGCGGGCTATTCGGATTGGCTTGGCCATTACCCCCAGAATTTGCCTCGGCCTCCTCACCTAATTTGTTAATGTATTCTTCCCATTTATCTAAAAACGATTCGGAGTCAAAGTCTGCATCGAATTCTCCCATATCCGGTGCTGGCATATCACCGAAATCCATATCGCCAAAATCCATGTCTTCGAGGCCTTTAAGCATTTCCTCGATGTTCTGTTCACTTTGTTCTAAGCGTTCTCGTAGTCGCTGCATCCACTCAGTATCAAGTGGGATTCGCTTTAATACGTCATGTTGTTCGTCATACCAAGGAAAAGGTGTCTCGCGTTGCAAAGCACGCTTTCCAGATTCGACGGATGTATCGTGTTGAGCTAGGGAGTCGTGAGGGTGTCCTAAGGCAATGAATACGTAGACTGATAGGATGCAGAGAGGTGACAGCATTGAATGTAGTTTCATAATTACCCGCCTTTCCGTTACCAGTTTGTGCCCAGTGGTTGCCGTTGTTTGATCCGCATAGCTTCACTGCGAATTTTTAATTCCGCTTCCCATCCCTCTAATAATATACGGGTGTCGAGGTAGTTGAGAAATCGTACGACCGATGTGTAGAGTACCGCAAGCCAGCAAGCAATTGGAAAGATCCAGCGAGCGGTTAAATCGAGATGTTCCATGGTTCCTGTTTCGGTAAACAGGTTAACAGAAAGGAAGGTTAGACAGCCGTGCAAGCAAATTGCCAAACAACAGCCAACGACTAATCCGTATATTGACCGCCCAAATACATTACCACCAACGGTTGTATGAAGCATGCGACTGCGTTGTTTTAAGGACATTTTGCTAGTCGACTCAGCAGCGGATTGTTCGAGCAGAATGATTTCCAAAATGAACGGTCTAGCAGCACGCACCCAAATAAATACGAAGAATGTGATCATTATGCCCGCTAAAATAAATCCGCGGGTTATGCTGTCCGGTGTCTTCATTAATGCGGTGAGCAGGACGATAAATAGAACACCACGTTTCAGCCCTAGGCTACCAAAAATGGTCCCAGTGTTTTTAAGGCCTATTTTAATAATACTTGAGAGGGTTGGCGCTTCGTTAAAAATTAACTTACCTAACATGACGGTCGACAAGATTGAGGCTAAAGGAGCCTCAATAATGATCAAAATTACTTGTAAGACGAGAAACGTTTTGTAGCTAATGTCTGACGACGTATAGGTTTCTTCGACGATCGAAGTCCGCATTTGGAAAGCTAGGTTGTAGTCCAATGTGAGGATATGTCCGATTAGCAGATTGTTAAGCACCAGCAGTGGTATGGCTATCATCGCAAAAGACAAAAAAATCTGGACGGGAAATCTGCAAATGACGTGTAGTGCAATATCAAGCAACTCGTTTTCATTGCGGTTGCGAATTTGAATATGAGTCTTATCTAATTGCATATTGTTCTCCTTTGACGATCCCCAAAGCAGATAGGAGACCCAAGACAATAATGTAAAATACAATAAAGACTGTCGAACTGATTGCTACTGTTGCTTTAAAAGAGTATGGAAGATCTGAGGGTGAAATAAAACCTTCGATAATCGCCGCAAAGAAAAAGAACAGAATTGATAATCCGATGACCGGAATGCAGCGGTGGCCAGCTTTTTGAAGCGAGGCTTTTCTAGTTAACCCATTGGTGTTGACCCAGGACAATCCAAGCCGCAAACCACCGGCCGCTGCGAGCACAATGGCCGTCAATTCAAAAGGTCCGTGTGCGGTTACGAATTCAAAGAAGTTATCAGTCATGAGAACATCCGGCCGAGCCATATAGCCGAAGATAGCACCTAGGAAGGCGGCATTAAACAACGTAGTCACGATGCCTGGGATTATTAGGATGCCCGTGACAAAACAGACTAATCCGATTCCTGTATTGTGGTTGATGTAGAATCCAGCCATATCGGATTTCATTCCGATTCCGGATTCGGTTGACCCAATCGGATTGGTATACATCGCTTCCAAACTAAGCAAAGCCTCTTCACCTACGATTTCCGTGTGATAATCTGGGAAATAGGTAGATTCAAAAGCGAGAAATGCGGACAACAAAAATGTGCCATAGAAAAATATTAACATAAACCAAAAATAGCGGTCCAGCAAAATCTGCCGCGGAGCATCAAATGTTAATACCATGATCCAAGCGGTGATTTGAAAACGACGAGTGCGGTAAAGTCGGCTATGTGCACGACCAACGAGCCGGTGCAAATATTCTACTGTGTCGGGTGGCAAATTATAGGAATCGGCTAAAGCCAAATCCGCACAAGCGCTGCGATACAGAGTGGCAAAGTCTGAAAGCCGCTCGGCTCCCAATTTTTTTGCAGATCTCCAATTGACTGTATCACAGAGCTCGTCAAGTGCTTGCCATTGATGTTGTCGCTGGGCTAATAGGTCCGCTACTTTCATAGAATATTACCTCGCGTTGGTGGCCTAGACGGAGGTGTTTGTCTGGGTGTAATTTGGGGAGCCAGAGGTTGAGTGATAGGTTGAGCCACGTTCTGTGGATAAGGGGATTGAGCGAATCCGAGGGGGTTGGTAGGTGCGATGACTGCTAATGGAGATGTTAGTGGAACTTCGTCTTGGGCGTCTGAAACGAAGGCTCGGTAATATAATGCCTGTAGTAGCAGATCAGGGTTAATGTTTGGGTCAAGTTTGAGTTGTTTACATAATGGCTCAGCAAGATGGTTAGCAATTTCATTGCGCCGTTGTTGGGCCAAACGATTGCGTTGGTCGATAAAGTGAGCAAGCGCTTGAGACATGCCTTGGTCTGGTTTGAAATTTGCGGGTAACAGCGAAGCAATATGCAGTACGTTGGGGTGTCGCACATCATGCAACCCTTGCGTCGGTTGTTTTTGATCGACAATAACCATTGTGCCGGCAACGAGGTCCCCGAGCCGTTGGAAACGTTTGTTCAAACTCATGACGAGCAATCCAACCATAAATGTTGGGATGAACGACAATTGGAAAACCGGCGAGTTCCCCCAATTGATACCAAAGGCAGCGGGAGCAACTAAAGGAAACGTGTCGGCCATTCGCAGCATATTACGTAGAACGGCTTGCATCGCATTCATCGGCTTGCCGTCGACCGTGACTGATCGTAAGCCGAGCATGCGTTTACCAGGAGTTTGGCCGTTCATGTAAATTTCGAATAGTATTCCATACATCCAGATGACAATGAGCTGGATAACTTGGAACATCGCGTGGCCAATCCCCCCCAATTGGTGATCGATGATGAGCGAAAGTATATATAAGCCAAAGAGGATGGCAGTACGAATACCAATATCAATTAGAAAAGCAAAAGCTCGTTGAAATGGCCCTGCTACGTGATAGTCAAATGTGATGTTTTCGGGCGTGACGATTGAGATGGTGCCATCAATCGGATCAATGGCGTCTCGGATACCTCGGCTATCTTGCGTCATGGATGCCTAGCGAGTGTGTATTATCGAAAAAACGATTTGATAAAGGGGAAATCAGTTAAATAATAACTGTCTAACTTCTATTAAATCATAACCAAAAAACAGCAATAGTTGGTTATCTTCTTACGATAGCACATAATATTTATAGACACTAAAAAAGTCCTTTATGATTAGGCTACCGCAGATATCACGAGGTGTATAACATTATTGATTTGGCTCCGCTGGCATAGTATTAGATTGCCTTATTTTAGAGCGATGCTGGCTACTTAAAGCCGACATTAGTGCCGGAAAAATATCGCAGAGAAAAGTTGGTTTTTATGATGAATATGTGGTTCAACGAGTCGAGTTGAGGTGGTAGATTTCAAGTATTCATGTGTAAAATTTGCATTAGTTTAGTTTATATTTTTTAATGGATGCTAACTGCAAAACAAAAAATAGAAATTGTCGATTGCTGACTTGAGATTGCGATGATTGTAAGCATTACTAATTCTATTTCCCACCTCTATTATCTCTAATTTTGAATTGCGTATTCTGTTCGTACTAACACCTCACGTTCAATAATAATCTAAGAGCTCAGCAAAAATGTCTACAACGACTACTCCGGAAAAAGTAACAGGCGCAACAATTAGATTTGCTGGTGACTCAGGCGACGGAATGCAACTGTCTGGGACTCAACTCACCAACACGTCGGCTCTAGCGGGAAACGACGTCGCGACTTTTCCAGACTACCCAGCAGAGATTCGCGCACCTCGAGGAACTCGGGCAGGTGTCTCTGGGTTTCAAGTGCAGATTGCTGCGGAAGATATTTTTACGCCTGGCGACCAACTTGATACACTTGTCGTGATGAATCCAGCGGCGTTAGTTACGAACATCGGAGACCTCAAAACGGGTGGCACACTGATTGTCAATGAAGATAGCTTCCAAGACAAAGATCTACGGTTAGCTAAACTCGATGAGAATCCTCTAGATGGCGCAGGCCTAGATGAATATCGAGTCATCAAAATTAAAATGACACTGCTCACTCGAACCGCTGTCGAAGAATTAGGATTGAGCACAAAGATAGCTGATCGATGTAAGAACTTTTTTGCAATGGGGTTTGTCTACTGGCTCTACAATCGCGACCTACAGCCTACCTTAGATTTTATCCAAGCAAAGTTTGGTGGTATCCCAGACATTGCCGAGGCTAACGAGAAATCACTTAAGGCGGGATTTAATTATGGTGAGACAACCGAAGCGGCAATTAGTACCTACCAAGTAGACCAAGCGACGTTACCCAAGGGTAGATACCGTAATATCATGGGAAACCAGGCGTTGGCAATTGGTTGCATTGCGGCAGCGAGGCTCAGTGAACGAGACTTGTTTTTGGGTAGTTATCCAATTACGCCAGCCTCTGATATTTTGCACGAGCTAAGTAAACATAAAAAACATGGTGTACGGACGTTTCAAGCGGAAGATGAGATTGCAGCTGTTTGTTCTGCAATTGGTGCTTCATTTGCAGGTCACATGGCGATTACAACATCGAGCGGTCCAGGTATAGCACTTAAGGGCGAAGCGATGGGATTGGGGATGATTCTTGAGTTGCCCATGCTTATTATCAACGTCCAACGTGGTGGTCCAAGTACCGGGTTACCGACCAAAACGGAACAGTCCGACTTGTATCAAGCAATGTATGGTCGTAACGGTGAATCACCGTTACCGGTAATTGCCCCGCAGAGTCCGTCAGACTGTTTTACTGTGGCAATTGATGCTTGGCGTATTGCGGCGGCCTTTATGTGCCCAGTGATTATCTTGTCTGATGGATACATCGCGAATGGTGCCGAGCCGTGGAAGATCCCCACCTTTGATTCTCTTGAAAAAATAGAAATTACGCACCCTGCCCCTCGGGAAGACGACGATCCAGTATTCTTGCCCTACTCGCGTGATGAAAATCTCGCACGACCGTGGGCCTTGCCGGGTACCAAGGGTCTTGAACATAGAATTGGCGGATTGGAAAAAGCCGCCAAGACTGGCAATGTCAGTTATGACCCGGACAACCACCAAGCGATGTGTGAATTGCGGCAGGAAAAAATAGATCGCATTGCTGATTTTGTTCCACCACAAGAAGTGTTTGGACCTGAAAAGGGTGATGTGCTTGTTTTGAGTTGGGGTGGTACCTACGGTGCTTGCCGCACAGCAGTGACACGTGCTCAGTTAGATGGTAAAAGTGTAGCTCACGCTCAACTACGTTTCCTTAATCCGTTCCCAAGTAATCTTGAAGAAGTCCTCAATAACTATGATAACATCCTTATTCCGGAATTGAATTTAGGACAACTCAAAACAATGATCCAAGCGAAGTATCTTATTGAATGCATCGGATTAAATAAGGTAAAAGGTCGCCCATTTGCAATTGTTGAAATTGAGCAACGCATCGCAGAACTTACCAGTTAATTTGTATTACACGAACCGACAACTAGGAATCTAGTCATGAGTATTGATTTACCTGTATTGAAACCAGCTGATTTTGGTAGCGACCAAGATGTACGTTGGTGTCCAGGTTGTGGTGATTATTCGATTCTCGCCCAAATGAAAAAAGCCCTCGCTGCGATTGGTGATCCTCGAGAGAATACCGTTTTCATTTCGGGTATCGGGTGTTCAAGTCGTTTTCCCTACTACATGAATACATATGGCATGCATTCAATTCACGGTCGAGCTCCTGCATTTGCGACTGGCTTGAAAGTATGTCGTCCAGATTTGAAGGTGTGGGTGATTACGGGTGATGGCGATGCGTTAAGTATTGGTGGTAATCACTTGATGCATGCGATTCGTCGGAATGTGGATATCAATATTGTTCTTTTCAATAACCGCATATACGGACTAACCAAAGGTCAATATTCACCAACATCAGAAACAGGGAAGATTACTAAGAGTAGCCCTGTTGGCTCAATTGATAACCCGCTATCGCCACTATCATTGGCAATGGGTTGTGGAGCGTCATTCGTCGCTCGTAGTATTGATATGAATATCAAGCACTTAGGACAAACGCTATTGCGAGCATCATCTCACAAGGGAACGTCGTTTGTCGAAGTGTATCAGAACTGTAATATCTTTAATGACGGTGCCTGGAAATATGCGACGGATCGGGAATCGAAAACCGATAATCTAATCGAGCTTGAACATGGCAAGCCACTAATCTTTGGAAAAGATCGCGATAAGGGAATTCGCCTTAATAGCATGACACCTGAAGTGGTGGAGTTAGGCAAAGGCATCTCCGAAGATGATTTACTATTCCATGATGAAAAATCTACCGAACCATCATTAGCGTTTTTGCTTTCTCGTTTGCGGCAACCAGAATTCCCCGAAGCCATAGGTGTCTTTCGCGATATTGCGATGCCCATTTACGACGAAGATGTCAATCAACAAGTTGAACAAGCGCAAGAAGATTCCCCGGATTCAACTCTGGATGACCTCTTTAACTCAGGTACCAGTTGGGACATTGAATAGCCGGATATTTGAAATACCGGTTGATTTAGAAGTTCGAAAGTGCAGCTTCACCGTCCCTAGCTGAATTCCTGGCTTAGTGGTTTGATGGTGACTTCTGGTACATGTGCAGTTGCTGGCAGGGTTGCGATTGATAACGCGAGGTGGCCAAGGTCTTCTGGTTTAAGCATGCGAGCTTTATGTTCATCGGTTACGGTTTGTGGACGCTTCTCGAGGATCGGCGTGTTAACTTCACCCGGATAGATGTTGGTTACGCGGACTCCGTCAACATTGACTTCATTCGAAGCGGCCATTCCTAAAGCTGCCATTGCGAATTTTGAGGCGGAATAAGCTACTCCACCTAACGCAGTCGCTCGGACTCCAGAGATGGAAGATATATTGATAACCAAACCCTCACCGCGTGATCTCATACCGGGTACTGCGGCTAGCATACAATAGTACGCGCCACTAGCGTTGATTGCCATCACACTGTCCCACTGATCCGGCGCCATATTTGCTAATGTACGATTGGGAATGTTGGTGCCAGCGGAATTGACGAGGATATCAATTTCACCCACTTCAGATTGAACCCAATCAAAGAGTACTTGTACGCTGTCTCTGTTAGAGACATCTACACAATGGTGTACTAGTGAACCATTGCCTTGCCAAGCAGCGGTGGCCAATGCGAGTGGCTCCTCGCGTCGACCCGCAATGACTACTGTGCAGCCCGCTTCCGCAAACGCATGAGCAATTCCGAGGCCGATTCCTGTGCCGCCACCAGTGATGACGGCGATTTGTCCTTGTAACTTCATAAAACTAAGCAGCCTTGTTATTTGTTTAATATTTAATAAGTAAATGCCTTGAAGGCAATCATTTTAACTGATTTCTTGGCATTGGCGAGTATAGTAGCGGCGGATGCCATGAAGGGACCACCACTTCGAATTCTGGTGGCCTAAAATCAAGGCTCTTTATAGTACTGCGTCAGATCAATTCCCCCGCGGCTTTCGTCTTCTAGGAGCTTGGTGCGAATGGAAAGTTGATCTAGCTTTTGCTGTAGTACCGCAATCACGTTTTTTGTCTCATCAATGGGTTTGGGCCGCGGTACCTTGGGATAACCTAGATGTCGTTGTAGCGAAGCAAACAAAAATAATGGATCCTTCCCAGAATTGGCTAACGCAATGCGTCCTTCTTTCTCGCCGAATAAAACAGTTTGTTCTGGGTTAGGCGGCTGAGTTTGATGCCGATTACGGAGATTGATATAGTGCCAGCTGCGTGAGAAAATAAGGTCAGCGATTTCAATGATACCTATTTGGCGACGTACGACTAATATCCATTGTTGCCAGTGATCATCAAAAAACGCATCTTCAGACATTGCAAACAATCCTGAATCATAGGGTAGATTGTTGTGGCAGATACTTTCTAACTGATATAAAAATAGACCAGCTCGGCTGGGCTCGTCGGCTCGATATTCCGCTTCGTTTTGCAGTATCTTGACCGCCGCCCTTAAATCAAATTTGCCATCATCTCGCTCGGCTTCGCGAATTAAATGCGTTTGAAAGGGCGTAAAATAATGTCCCAGTTGTTTCATTGCGGGAGATACAACGCCTGTGGAACAAAGTTCGGCGAGCATATAGTCTAGGGCAATCGGTAGTTTTGTTGTTGCTAGCGTCTCATCTCGAACTTGTTCTAAGATATCCTGTATTGGGATATCTTGGGGTAAACGCTCGCCCAGGATCTGAAAAAAATAAGCCTGTTCAATATATTCATCACGTTGCAGCATTGTTGTTCTCGGTGGCATGCTGTCTTGTCCGGGCGGCATTGAGGATAATAGATAAATATGCTGAAAAACGGGATGAATTGCTGGTGTAACTGGAATAACTAGCACATCTCTTGTAGTGTAACGTGTGTCTGCTGATTTATTCTAGCAGGTTGCCACTAAGCAAGTTGAATAGATGGGTCTATAATTGACGGTACATTAATCATTGGTAAATAACAGGATCGTTGCTTAAATGAAGCGTGCCTGTAGTCGGAGTGTTTTGCATGTCAGAAGAATTTTCCACGGTCCAAGCAGCTGTTGACGCGATAGGTCGCGGCGAAGTGGTTATTGTTGTTGATGCGGAAGACCGAGAGAACGAAGGCGATTTCATTTGCGCCGCAGAAAAGGCTACGACAGAGAACATGAATCTGCTGCTAAGTGGTCGTGGGGACTTCTGCTTGTCAATCCTTCCCGATACGGCGGCGCGGTTAGAATTAGCGCCACTTGCGGACACAAATAACACGCCGCTGGGCACAGCCTTTATGACTCCCCTGGATCATCGCGATTGCCGGACTGGCATTACCGCTGATGAACGGATGATGACTGTGCGTGCTATTGCAGATCCAAATAGTAGCCCCGCTGATTTTGTCCGACCTGGACACGTGCATTTACTCGTTGCTAAAGAAGGCGGCGTATTACGTCGAGCGGGGCATACGGAAGCAAGTATGGATTTGGCAAGAATGGCAGGGCTAGCTTCAGCAGGTGTGTTGTGTGAGATTCTTGATGAAACGGGAAATCGCGGTTCGCGTGAGTTTCTGTTCACTGTGGCAAACGAGAATAATCTCGAGATTATTTCGATTGAGCAGTTGATTGCTCATCGGCGAGTGAATGAGAAGTTAGTCCACCGCAATGCCGAAGCGAAGTTGCCAACGAAATACGGTGCGTTAGATATCATTGTATATGGGGTGGATTTTGAAGGCAACGAACCGGTCGCTTTAGTTTTGGGTGACCCATCCACGAATAAAACTCCTCCGCTAGTAAGAATGCATTCAAGTTGTTTTACAGGCGATCTGATTTCTAGTTTACGTTGTGATTGTGGTGACCAGTTGCATATGGCATTGGATATGATTAGCAAAGAAGGCTGTGGAGTGCTGGTTTATTTGCCGCAGGAAGGTCGAGGAATTGGCTTAGCGGAAAAAATTCGTGCATATGCTTTGCAGGAGCAGGGAATGGATACAGTTGAAGCCAATCATGCGTTGGGCTTCAAAGCCGACATGCGTGATTATGGTGTTGGCCTACAGATTCTTAAAGACTTGGGATTAAGCCAACTGCGATTGCTGACAAACAATCCTAAAAAACTCGAGGCATTTAACTTGCGAGGTTATGACGTGACCGTCGTTGATCAAGTACCGATTGTTGCATTGGTGAACGAGCACAATGAACGGTACTTGGAGACCAAACGTGAAAAGATGGGGCATCAGTTACCGTAAGGTATTTGCCTGTAACAGCCTGCTCTAGGCCCCTTTGCACTGTTTAAATGCTTTTTGGGGGTGGTTCAAACAAATTCTAAGAGACGAGTGTTATTTTTCAATCGACTTGAGGGCATTATCGATTGCGGCTGTTAATGCTTGCACACTGTGTCCCACTGCCAAGATTTTGCCTTCCCCATCTACCACCATCATCGTTGGCAAAGCTGTAATGCCGTATTGTTCTGCCAGCGCCCGACCATCGTCTCCAATGACATTTGGCCAAGGAGATTGATGTTCTTTTGAATATTCTTCGAATGCTTCAGCGCTGCGGTCTAAATTGACCGCCACAACATCAAACGTTTTGCGGTCTAGTTCCTCGTAGATGGCTTTGATCTTAGGCATCTGAGCACGGCAAGGGCCGCACCATGATGCCCAAAAATCAACGAGCACAACTTTTCCACGGTAGGACGCCCAATCCAATTCGCCGCCTAAATCAGTAACGCCTGACAAATCCAATGGTTTGCCAACGAGTTGAGAAACATTTGCAGGGGCTATTGCTGACTTAGTTATTTTCTTCCCATAGGCTGTTAACGTACGACTTTCGCTTTGGCTAAATACTTTACCGAAACGTTTGAACTGCTCTTTGCGAACCTCCTCGTCGTCATAACGATTGATCGCATGCACAACCGTGGATGCGAGACGTAAATATGTGTCGTCCAAGTCATGCTCACTGAGATAGTGAAAGGTTTCATTCAATAGCGGTTTAAGTTTGTCTGTTGGCAAGTCATCGGATGCGATTACCCGTTGCTCGAGTTGGTGAAAGGTAACATGTGCGGCGATTGCAGGTCGCTTATCTGTCGCGAGTGATTTCATAAAACGGTTAAGTTGTTCATCAAGTTGCTCATTTCCTAGTGAGGCTTGTTCGTGAAGAACGTTAAACGCGGTGTCTACGGCTAACACGTGAAATCGGTCAGAGGCTTCAAGTGCTAGTAGTCGAGTCGCGGCTTCATGCACAGCGACGGCAAACCCATCGCGATATCGAATGGACTTAACTTTGTCTTGCATGTCGAGTAGGTAGTCAAACAGTGCCAGTTTGTCCGCGTCGGCGGGCGCTAAGTAGGGGTTGCTTGGTGTTATTTCTTCAGGTTCATCATCCGTATCTTGCAGGAAAGTCGTGGTTGTGATGAATTGCAATTGTCCATCGGCCGCGATTAATCTCTTCGTCTTCTGGTTGTGGGAACTAGAATCCTTAGTGGGAGTTGTACTAGTAGCTTGAACCAGTTCGGTTTCTAATTCCTGAGGGCTATGTACCATGGCGACTACCTTCCCATCGCGGCCGATGACAACCAACGCTGGAATACCATTGATGCCACAGGCAGTTGTAGATGGCATTTCCCATGATGCAGCTACCACGCTGTCCTCGATCTTCGCAGCGTCCACTTCGATGTCATCAATAATCACGGGCCAAGCAAGTGTGCGATTATCGAGAAACTTAGCAAGTGCTTGGCGATCGGCGTCGATACTAAATCCAATGAACGAGACATCTTGAGTACTGTATTTTTTCTGCAACTCTTCTAGCTGAGGCAGCGCAGCTAAGCATGGTCCACACCAGGTTGCCCAAAAGTCAATGACAACGACCTTGCCTTTTAACGTATTCCAATCAAATGGATTCCCATCTATCGTCTTTGCTGGTATCGAAATGGTTGAACCCACGAGATTAAGGCGATTAACAGTGCGCGCAAGTTGCGTTTTTAATTCCGCCTGTTTCTCGGGCGATAACTTCTCCTGTGAAGTTTTAAGAATGACTTGCAGCAAATCTTTTACCAATTCAGGATATTTTTCTGCGATTTGAGCGGTTTCTTGCCCCATGACTTCAAACGCTGCGGGACTTGTCCGTTCATGTTCGAGTAGGGATGTGACGGCCGAGATGACATCTTGCTTGCCCTGAGTTGTCTGAACCTGCATGTAAAACCGAAACGCATCTTCAATCTTGAATTTCCCAAAAAGGATTTCATCGCTCAAATCCTGCAAACTGGCGACTAGTTCCGTTGCGAGTTCCTTGTCTTCAATCTGTTTGTACGATTCGATGGTTTGGTCAAGCATGCGGAAACCAAGGTCAGTGTCTTGTTGGCCGATTGATTGGATGATTTGACCTAACACTTGGAAAGTGCCAAGTCCGCGATCGGGATTTTCGAGTACCGTTGTAAGACTTGCCAGCATGGCATCTGGATTTTTGGTAGCGTCACTGCCGTCTGAGTAATCGCGAGCGGTTTCGAGTAAGCCTGATTGGTCGATTAGGGGTTGTTCAAGGATAGCTCGAGCATTGCGCGCGATATTGATATCAGAGCTATCGCTGAATCGTTTCCCGAGGGTGTCCAGTAGTATGTTTCCATTTTCCGGATCCATCTGTGACAGGTATAACCCAATTTGTTGTAGCGATGTAAACACTCCTGCATCGGCCTCATTGCCGTCGATCCAAGTGATTGCTTCTTTGCTAATTGCTGCGACGGTTGTGACAACATCACCTTTGCCCTTTGCTTCAGATAGCCGCTTTTGTGTGGTTGTTATAAATGCCAGTAACTGTCCTTCTTTGGCGATTGCTTTATGTTCGTCACTGGCCATCTCATTGGCTAATGCCAATTGCATGGAAAGTGCTTTGGGATCACCAAATTGGTGTAAACGTGAGATAGCGGTTTGTTTGATGTTATATCCATAGCGGCGTTCGGTTTCATTGAGTCCTTCTTTGCTGAGTAGCATCGACGACAAATTTTGCAATTCATTGGTGACCAACATGCCAAATTGCATTTGCTGCTGTTGGGTTTGGCCTTGGGGAGGAATTTGAATAAGGATGGAAATAAACTGTTGGATGGCATCGATTGGTGAATCTTTGGTAGGTATCGGGAGATTGGCTTGCGTTGCGACAGCTTGTAAAAGATTAGGTGCTTGCGCGGTTGGCACGGTAGGGATATTGGCAGTGGGTTGGTTTGTTGCCGTCGCGTTGGGATTTGTCGAATTGGTTACTGGCTCGGCGTCATGATCATGATTATGGTCATGGTCATGGTCATGGCTATCAACCACGTTGAATTTAGATTCAGGTGACTGTGCTGTTTCCTCGTCGCCAGAGCAACCAATGAAGAAAACGGAAGCTAGTAACAACAATCCAGTTTGGCGTAGGTAAAGTGACGTTGTATTGAGGATAGCCATTAGTGGGTTACTTTCTTAATTGTTGATCTCAAACGATATTCAATTGTATAAATTGTACTACGCACGACATTATAGGTAGTTCAGACGTTCACTAACATGTTATTTCTATAACTGGCGAATAACTTCTATAATTGTTCGTACCATAATGCCGCTAGCTCCACCATCGACCCATTTTTTGGGTGAGTCTGCGAAGGCTGGACCAGCAATGTCCATATGTGTCCAAGACACTTCCGAGACGAATTCTTCGAGGAATTTTCCGGCGGTAATTGCACCCCCCCAGCGTCCGGCACCGATATTGCGTAGGTCAGCGACTTTGCTTTGTAGCTCGTTTCCAAACTCTTTGAACATGGGAAGTTGCCAGACTTGTTCGCCAGTAACTCCTGCTGCGCGAGTTAATTTATCGCACCAATTTTGGTCATTCGTCATGAAGCCCGTGACGTTTAATCCCAGTGCAACACAGCAAGCGCCAGTTAGTGTGGCGAGATCGATCATATGCGCTGGTTTTTGCTCAACGGCGACATCCAATACATCGGCCAACACAAGTCGCCCTTCGGCATCGGTATTGAGCACTTCGATTGTTTTGCCATTGCGAGCTGTAATGACATCGCCGAGTCGATAGGCATTTGAACTCACCATATTCTCAACGAGTCCCACGAGTCCAATGACGTGGCATGGCAGATTAAGTTGAGAGATAGCTTGCATCGTGCCAACGACAGTTGCTGCCCCTGCCATATCACACTTCATTGTTTTTTGGCCATCGGATGGTTTCAGCGACAAGCCACCGCTGTCATAAGTAACTCCTTTACCCACCAATGCGAGTTGTGGATCGGCAACATCGGATCCACGATAACGCATGATTACGAGTCGAGCTTCGCGAGCAGAACCCTGGGCTACGGCCAGCAGCGACCCACACTTTTCTTCCGCTAATTTAGCTGCATCCCAAACTTCAATTTCTAACGAGGTGGTTTTTCCTAGACTTTGGATTTGTTCGGCGAAAGTTTCTGGATACACCATGTTGGGGGGACCGTTGACTAAGTCACGAGTCAAGTTAATACCTTGTGCGATTATCACACCATTTTCAACGGCCGATTCGTCGCTAGTCGCCCAAAGAATGTTACTCGGTGTGTAAAGGTCATGTTTGCTACGGCAAATATCCTGGCCATGACAACCGACGAGACTACCGCTAACCGCTGTTTCTAGCTCGGCGGCATTACATTCGGGGAAATAATAGGCAACTGTGTTACGCTGTTTAGCTGCCAATGCTTTGGCAGCAGCACCGGCGGCTTTGAAATACGAGATATTTTCTGGTGAATCACAACTACCGAGTCCGACGAGCATGACTACAGGCGCTTTGATTTCATTGGGTGCTAGCCAAGATGTTGTAACTCCAGCTTTCAAGCTAGCTTCATTGGCATCAATCATGCGTTGTAGAGCACCGTCAGTTTGTGTATTTAATTCTTGGGCAGGTCCGGATAGTTCGCTGCCGCCAAGGGCAACAACTATGGCATCGACGTCGATTAAATGTAGCGGTTCTTGCGTGATTGCAGTTGCCATGGTGGTAAAATCCTCGTATTGATAGCGTAATGAGTTTGCGATTATTTATTGAAAAGCAGTGAGCAGGCTTTATTTTAGCGTGAAGCATTATGCATGCGAGTACCCTATGCGTAGAATCAGAGATCCGGGTAACGTGTCATATTTCATCGGTAATTTGCTTGGCGCTGGTAGGATACTATGAATACAGTGGCGACAGATTGATGACTAGCAATGTGTGATAAGAGATTCGATGGCAGTGAATAGCCTTGAAAAATGTGTACGTGAATTGGAGTCGCAAGGCTTCTTGTTACGGTATGAGCATGTAGCCGACCCCTACCTAGAGATAGCTGAGATTCAGCGGCGGGTGTTTGCTAACAATGGACCGGCAATCTTGTTTACAAATGTAAAAGATTGTCAGTTTCCAGTTGTCTCCAATCTGTTTGGAACTCTGGAACGTAGCCAATTCATTTTCCGCAATTCACTTGAACAGGTCCGCCGTTTGGTTCAAGCAAAGGTGGACCCTAGTCAAATTTTGCGGCGGCCGTGGCGGCATGTTGGTTTGGCTCGACAGGCGTTGAAGATGATTCCCAAACGATGTTCCCGCGGTGCGGTATTAAAGCATCGATGCGAGTTGAATGACTTGCCGCAAATTCAAAGCTGGCCTCGTGATGGTGGCCCGTTTATTACACTACCTCAAGTCTTTTCACAGCATCCAGAACAGGATGGATTGTTGCAGTCAAATTTAGGGATGTATCGAGTGCAACTGGCGGGGGGAGATTATCATGTCAATCAAGTTGGTTTGCATTACCAGATTCATCGAGGGATTGGAGTGCATCAGCAAGCCGCAAATGACTTAGGCATGCCACTGAAAGTAAATATTTTTGTAGGTGGTAGTCCGGCGATGACAGTGGCTGCGGTGATGCCACTGCCAGAGGGCATGAGCGAATTAACATTTGCCGGTGTGCTCAATGGTAAACGGATCAAGATGATCTGCCAAACAGGTGAATTACCAATTTATGCAGATGCAGATTTTTGCATTCAAGGTGAGATCATTCCAGACGAATTGAAGCCGGAAGGTCCGTTTGGTGATCACTTAGGATATTACAGCTTAACGCATGATTTTCCAGTAATGCGGGTAACCAACGTATTTCATCGCGAAGGTGCGATATGGCCCTTTACGGTTGTTGGTCGCCCGCCTCAGGAAGACACTCGGTTCGGCGAGCTTATACATGAGATCACTGGGCCTGTGATTCCCTCGGTTTTGCCTGGGGTGAAAGCAGTTCATGCTGTGGATGCAGCCGGCGTCCATCCATTATTGTTAGCTATTGGCAGTGAGCGTTATACGCCGTTTAGCGAAGTGGACCATCCGCAGGAACTACTGACGCAAGCGCATGCAATTTTGGGACAGGGCCAATTGTCTCTGGCAAAGTACTTGTTCATATTGAATGATGCGGATGTTCCTAGTTTGGATATTGGCCAAATAGAAACTTTTTTGCTTGAGGTGCTACAGCGAGTTGATTGGCGTCGAGATCTGCATTTTTCAACCAAGACGACGATTGATACGTTGGATTATTCCGGTACAGGGTTGAATCAAGGTTCCAAATTAGTAATCGCCGCTGCCGGTAAAATTAAACGCGATCTGATGAGTATCCTACCGACATCATATTCGTTGCCAGCAGGATACTCCGAAGCCTGTGTTGTTATGCCAGGTGTAGTGGCTATTAAGGGTCCGCCGGCGGGTGAAGGCCATGTTCAACAAGTCAATGAATTTTGTCTGACATTGGATAACGATCACAGTATGCATAGTTTTCCGTTGATCGTGATTGTAGATGAAAGCCAACCACTAGCGAACAATCTTAATGAGTTTTTGTGGGTAACATTTACTCGCAGCAACCCCGCAGTGGACGTGCATGGTCTCGGTGCGTCGACTAACAATAAACACTGGGGTTGCACTGGTTCGCTAGTAATTGATGCTCGCCGCAAACCGCATCATGCTCCGCTCTTAGAAGTTGATGCCAAGACTAGTAGTCAAGTTGATAATATTGCTTCTAGTGGCCACGCAATATCTAGATATTTGTGACCACGAATACTGTAGGATCATCCTCCTGCAGCAGAGGCGGCCCTTATGCGAGATCATAAAGTGCGGGTGAGAGGATTCGAACCTCCACGGGATTAACTCCCACATGGCCCTCAACCATGCGCGTCTGCCAGTTCCGCCACACCCGCTCCTAGAGGATTTATTCTAGATTATTTCAAAATAGGTTAAGCATCAAGTGCTAGGGATTGTATTTACTCAAGTCAGGCGCGGGTTATTCCGGTTAGTTGGGTTTCGCCAAACGTGCTGATGGCGACTTGTGATGTACGCCTTTTTTTAGGAGGATTCCAGTCACGTAGAATGGTTTGTGGCGCCGATGAGTTGTTTTACCGGCAATGGAAAATTTCTGAAATGCTGAATACACTTTGATCAACGCAAGATCCCCCGATGGACTGAGGAATCTTGCAAGCACCCCGTCTGTTTAATCTTTTCATTATGTTGCACCCTGACCCTCCTACACTGAAGTTAATTCCAGCTAAACCAATTGACTTGGATGCTTTGAAAACATCGCGTTACCAACCTCCGCGATTGACGGAGAACGAACTAGCTCGGCAAACCAATGACCTTACGATGCAAGCACTGGCATGTGGGTTAAGCATATTAGAAGCGAACTTCGCTGCTATCTATCTTTTGGATGCTGATACTCGATATTTGACACTCGGCCCCTTTGGCGGTGCACAAACTGAGCTGGCAAATATTGGTGTGCGGATGTTACAACAAGCGACTGCAGATCTTGAAGCACTTACCGGGCATGTAGTTACCCTCACAACGGCAGATCGTGTAAAGCAATGTAATGCACCAATGGACGCAGCATCCGCTGTGTGTGTTCCGCTGGTTGCCCAAGATACTCCAATTGGTACGCTGTGGTTCTCGTTTGACAGCCCGCGTGTGTTAGACGACAGTGAATTGATGTTAATCGAACTGATCGCAGCTATGTCGGCTAACTATTTTACCGCCATCTTTAATGGCGGTAATCACCTAGTCGATGATCAGCTGATCCAAATAGCTCAACATTGGCAGGAGAGTCGCCGTTTGCCGATCCATTGCTCTCATGCTATGTGGTTAGTACAAGGTTGGCATCTGGATGATGCAACCATCAGTCGTAATTATTATGATTGTCAGGAAACGGAACATGGGATCAGCGCATCTCTGGCGCATTCCCAAGGGGGTTCACTGGAAGCCCTGTTGTCGATCGGCGTCGTTGGCAATACTTTGCAACGTATGGTTGCGGTGACAACCGATCCCGCAGAAATACTCGAACGAACAAATTCTTGTATTTGGGAAGGTGCTGCGGGCGAGCAATTTGCTGATGTCTTGCAGTTCGCTTTAGATGCGGATACGGGTCGTGTCATATATAGTTGTGCTGGCGAGATGATATTACTGGTTGTGACTCCGAGTGGCATCGAAGTCTTAGAGAACATCTCACCAGAAATTGGCATTATGGACTATGGCGAATATGAAAACCGCTGTCATATTATGCAGCCTGGAGATTTCTTGGTGGCGTCGACAGAATGTGGATTCAACCGTGATGGTAACTGGGTCGACGAACTGCAAGCGATTACGTCGGCATTAAAGTCAAAGATGACAGTAGAAAAGTTGATCGCCAGCATTGAATCCATACAATGTGATCATGAGCGACAGCATTCAACATCTTGGGTCAAAAACGATCCAGCCATGTTGGTGATGCAATACGTCGGTTAAGCAGCGACGATTAACGTTTCGAGAACTGAGATCCTCGACGAGCACCATGCAAACCAGGCTTTTTTCGTTCGCTCATTCTTGAGTCACGAGTCAGGAATCCACCGCTACGCAGAGCAATGAAGTTTTCTTCATTGTGGCTGACCATAGCTCGAGCCAAGCCCATTCGAACAGCACCAGCTTGGCCGGTTGTGCCACCACCACTGCATCGTACTATGACGTCGACATCATCAGCGTTACCAGTTAGTTCTAGTACTTCTAAAACAGCCCGCCGATTTTGAGCGAATTTAAAATATTCTTCGAAAGGGCGTTTGTTAATAGTGATCTGACCTGTACCAGGGCGAACACGGACACGAGCGACAGATGATTTACGGCGTCCAGTTCCAAGACTGTCTTGATTGGATTTACATTTTCTTACGACTGCTGGCATCTTATTTATTTACTTCGTTTAGAGGTGTGAAAAATCAGGCCAACTCACGAGGCTGCGGGTCTTGCGCCTGATGAGTATGATCGGGGCCAACGAAAACCTTTAATTTGGTCAACATTTTGCGTCCTAGTTTGTTCTTGGGTAGCATACGGCGAACAGCTTCGGTAAGAATAAGCTCTGGAGATTTTTCTTTTCGCTTCTCAGCGGTGATCGATTTCTGCCCTGTATAGCCAGTGTACCAAGTGTATGTTTTCTGTTCCCATTTATTACCACTAAATGTAACGTTTTCTACGTTCACAACGACGATGAAATCGCCAGTGTCAACATGTGGTGTATAAGTAGGCTTATCTTTGCCCATGAGGATAACTGCGATTTCCGAAGCAAGGTGTCCTACTCCCTTTTCTGCAGCATCTACGAGCCACCAATTTTGGGTGACTTCATTAGGTTTCGCCATGTAGGTCTTTTGAGCGACCAACGTACTGTCCTCATATAAGGAGATTATATTAAATTAGTGGAAACAGCCGATTCTAACCCCGTAAATTAGACCTAACAAGGGCTATTTAATACTTTTAGTTTGTTGTTTTTCAACGGCTATACACTCAAGATATACCGACTTTCCGATTAGGTCAAATGGTCTGATCTACGGCACGGAACAACCCTAGTATTACAGTTCGGTCTATACGAAATGTGGTTAGTTGGGTATCTTGTGGATGGCATAATCAATACAAACACACGACAAAACAAGATAAAGAAGAAGCGATGAAAGCAGCAGTCCTGAAAGAACGATTTCCTGGTGAACAACGAGTTGCATTATTGCCTGAAAATGTTCAAAAACTGCAAGCCGCTGGCTATGAAATACTTATTGAACGTGGAGCGGGCCTCGGCTCATCTATTACAGATGAAGATTACTTTGCAGCGGGTGCACAGTTAATTACTCGTGAGGAAGCGGGTGTAGCTGATATTCTCTTACAAGTTCGCAGTGTAGGCGCAAACTCGGTTAACGGCGATGATGATGTTCAATTAATGCACGCCGGTCAAATTATTATTGGAATGTGTGACCCACTAGGTAATGCCGCATCGATCGGTATGTTAGCAGAACAAGGCGTCAGTCAAGTTGCGCTTGAAATGATACCACGCATTAGTCGAGCCCAGAGCATGGACGTACTGAGCTCGATGGCAACGATTGCTGGGTATCGTGCTGTGTTGCATGCGGCTTACGAACTACCTCGAATGTTCCCACTAAACATGACCGCTGCCGGTACATTGAAGGCTGCTAAAGTCTTTGTCATCGGAGCGGGCGTTGCTGGGTTACAAGCGGCAGCTACTGCGAAGCGACTAGGTGCTGTCGTCTCTGCCTATGATGTTCGCCCCGACTGCCGCGAACAAGTGGAAAGCATTGGTGCTCGGTTCGTCGAAGTGCAATTGGAATCAGACGATGCGGAAGACGAAGGTGGGTATGCCAAACAACAATCCGAAGAGTTCCTTGTCAAGCAACGAGAACTGATGGCTGAATTGGCTGCGGAAAGTGATGTGGTTATTACGACGGCTGCAATTCCAGGGCGGCAATCACCGTTATTGATATCAGCCGATGCTGTGGCCACCATGAAACCTGGTAGTGTTATCGTGGACCTCGCTGCAGAACGAGGTGGTAATTGTGAACTAACAAAAGCTGATGAAACAGTGGTTATCCATAACGTGACGATTCTGGGCCCCACAAACCTCCCGTCGGAGATACCCAACCACGCGAGCCAGATGTTTGGCAATAACATAACGAAGTTGTTGTTGCATCTTGTCAATGCTGAAGGTGAAATTAGCTTGGATTTGGAAGACGAAATCATCCAAGGCTGCTTAGTCTCTCACGACGGTCAAGTTGTCAATGAACGCATCGCCTCGATGCTGGGTGTCGAAATTGAAGAGAACGATCAAAGCGTTGCGGAATCTCTACCGACCGAAGCAGACGATCTATCAAGTGAATTTAGCCTCGACGACGAAAATGTAACTGCGGACATCGAATTAGAGGATGAAGCGGTAGTAGAATCCGCTGATGAAATGGATACTGACGACGACAGTGACGATGATTTTGATATGGAACTAGCAGATGAGGATAAGGCGGACGTAGATTCCGCTGGTGAAATGGATGATGATTACAGTGATGATGATAATTTAGATGCGGAAAGCGAATTAGAGGATGAAGAGGTTCTCAATAGCGACGATGAAAACGAACAAGAATATGATTTTTACAAAGACTCACAAAGTGAATAAAAGAAAAACGAATGCAATGAATTTAGAAAAACGATCCAAATTAATCATTATGCTCGGAGCGTGTCTATTTCTGTTTACAGGTTTGCTGCTAGCACAAGATGAGTCATCCTCGGCTTCGGAAAACGTGGTAGTGGAACAGAGTAGTGATACCCCCGTGGTGGTTGCTGGTAACAGCGACACTGCGGATGATCATAAATATGCCATGCTGATTGCCGGGCTGACGATTTTTGTAATTTCGATTTTCGTCGGAGTGGAAGTCATCACAAAAGTCCCACAGAAATTACATACTCCGTTGATGTCAGGTTCCAACGCCATTAGTGGGATTACTATTGTAGGAGCAATTCTTGTTTCAGCTGATTGTGCGAATGCCGGAAATCAGCTTGCGGTCGTTCTCGTGGGCATTGCGATTGCGTTGGCGATGATAAATGTAGTTGGTGGTTTTGGTGTTACACATCGCATGTTGAGCATGTTTACGAAACGCAAAAAAGCGCCGTCAACTTAGTAGGCAACAAGTTACTTGAGCATAACAGACAAGTCAACGAATTTTTTTAAGGTTGAATCACAGTGGATTCGAAAGTAATATACGACGTATTTTATCTATTAGCGGCTATCCTGTTCATTCTCGGGGTCAAGTTAATGGCGCACCCGCGGACAGCGCGACGTGGGAATATGTTTGGCATCCTAGGCATGACGATCGCTATCGTTATTTCCATGATGAAGGCCAATGAACAATTAATGTCCCCGCAGATATTTCCGCTATTTGTGGTTGGTCTATGTTGTATGATTGGCATATTATTTGGTGCAATTTTGGCCACACGCGTCAAAATGACCGAAATGCCACAACTGGTTGCAGTCTTTAATGGGATTGGCGGTTTAGCTTCGGTATTGGTTGCTGGTGCAGCTTTGGTTGTTGCCACAGATTTTTCCTTAGATGAAAACATCGCGACGGCGCTGTCGGGTTTTATTGGGTCAATTACTTTTATCGGGAGCGCGGTAGCCGCTGGAAAACTTCAGGAACTAAAGTTCTTTAAAAAGGGTTTCCTGCTACCAACGTTCTTACGCCATATTCTGAACCTTGCATTAGTATGTGGTTGCGGCTGGGCTGGGTATTTACTGTTAAATGCTTCCTCTGACCAAGCGGTGTTGTTGTATGTCGCCATCTGCGGTTTAGGTTTTATCTTGGGCTACACATTGACCGCTCCCATTGGTGGTGCGGATATGCCAGTCGTGATTGCATTGTTGAACTCGTATTCAGGGTTAGCAGCGTCGGCGACAGGATTTGTCGTCGGAAGTAATATCTTGATTATTGCGGGGTCGTTGGTCGGAGCCTCGGGTATTATTTTAACGAGCTTAATGTGTGTGGCGATGAATCGAAGTTTGTTGAGTGTATTATTTGGTGGTGGTAAAGTCGGTGCAGATGTCGATGCGGATGAAGTCTATGCAACAGTTAAACGAACAACAGCTGATGATGTCGCGATGATGGCTGATATGGCCGATCGAGTAGTGATTGTGCCGGGATATGGAATGGCCGTAGCACAGGCTCAGAACGCCGTGAGTGATATGGCGGAGATACTTGAGCAACGAGGGGTGACCGTCGAATATGCGATTCATCCAGTGGCTGGGCGGATGCCA
>JABHUV010000390.1 GCA_018658605.1 Planctomycetaceae bacterium
CCGTTCGTTCACGCACCGCAGTCACGCATTGGTAATAATGCTCAGCGCCGCCGTCTGGTAAATCATCACGAGTCACCGAGGTTATCACGACGTGTTTTAAACCCAAACGTTGGGCAGCTTCAGCAACTCGCTGTGGCTCATCGGCTAACAATTCATCGGGGCGACCTCGATCAACCGCACAGAATCCGCAGGGTCGAGTGCAAACATTTCCCAGAATCATAAACGTGGCTGTCTTTTGCGAATAGCATTCCATTCGATTGGGGCATTTCGCGGAATCACAGACGGTCTCTAACCCCAACTCTTCCATGAGCCCAGCGGTAAAGTGATTTGCATTGCCTAGAGGAATCTCCCGCCTCAACCAAGGTGGCAGACGGCGTTGCCGCACAAGGGTACTCCCAGCGAGATCTTGCCCCTCTTGAATAATAGGCAATTCAAAACTAGTCGTCGATTCAGACACGAAATGTGTTCCTTTAATTCCTACAGCGGTTTCAATTTGCTACGCGATGATAACTGCGGGTGACCCGTATGCATATCATAATCGCTGCAATCAAATACTTGTGCAAATGATTCTACCACTGCACTACGTAAATTTGCCATTCTAGCAGCCTGGCGATTTTCTGCCATTAAGCTGCTCATCGTTCGTCGCGATTGATCCGTCGGTAATTGCCAGGCCGTATCGACGTAACCAAACAAGCCCATATCGGGACTGACATTAATATAGCTTCCAAAACAACTCACATTACGTTGCACCGATATTCCCGTGGCAGCTAACATCCCTGTTCGCCCCCATACGCTGTGCAAACCATCATAACACAAGGTCGCAATTCCGACTTGGCTCAGCGCCATCGACACGGCATCTCGAACCATCGTCAACAATCGACCGGGGCTCCAGCCGTACCATTGCAAAGGAACAAGCGGGTAAACAGCTAACTGCCCAGGAGAATGCAAAATAGCGCCACCGCCACGAGGTAGCCAATGGGTCTGCAAGTTCTGTTTTTCTCTCTCTGTTTGGGCAAGCCTAATATGTGCATGCGATCCTTTGCGACCAACAGTCAATTCTAGGGCGTGCTCGCAAATTAAAACCTTGATACAGTCACCGCCAGCGGCTAATTCAGCAACTAACGCCTGTTGCAAATTCATATAATCTTCGAACTTGACCACACTCAGCAAGTGAAATGCCAGTTTCGGTTTGACACTGTCAGTGATTATCGGATTCGTCATCGATGACACCAATCAACTAGTCGTTTTTACTGAAACGGGATATGCTGTACTATTGTACAAATGTAGTAGGCTGTATTAAACATGTTATAAACTGTGCAGCGACTAATCTAATCGCGTGAATTATTATTCTCAAGAGCGAGAGACACTGATGGCTAAGAAAAGCAAGAAAAAGAAAAAGCCAGCAGAGAAGGGCAATTCCACGCGAATTTCGGAAAACCGCAAAGCACGCCATAAATATGCTGTGATTGATACGATCGAGTGCGGGATCGTTTTACAGGGAAGTGAAGTCAAAAGCTTGCGTGCTGGGAACGTTTCGATTGAAGAAGCCTATGGTCGAGTTATGAAAAACGAATTATTTTTAGTCGGTTGTGATATTTCCGAGTACACCGAAGCCTCGTCGTTGAATCATAAACGCCGCCGTGACCGCAAACTCTTAATCCACAAACAAGAACTGCGTAAACTTACACAAAAAGCACTTGCGTCCGGGCATACGTTAATTCCACTAAAAATGTATTTCAACCAACGCGGTATTGCCAAAATTCTGATGGGGATTTGCAAAGGTAAGAAGGCACACGACAAGCGTGAAGCGTTAAAGCAACGCGACACACAACGAGGCCTCGACCGAGCTATGCGAAGCCGGCAATAGCCCATTCCATCTCAGCGTTCACTCGCTGAGCGGATTTCCCCCACAACATCACCAACTTTAAGTACCACATCCAATTCCAGTCGAACGCGATGAAACACACCAGAGCAAGGTGCCACTGCTTCAACACTAATATCGCCAGCTGATATTTCACAGAGACTATCACCAGCGACAACTTCGCTGCCAGTCGCCATCAACCACGCACACAGCGTCCAAGAAACATGGGGTAACTCAAATTCGGGGACCTTCACCAATTGCGCCATTACTTTTGTAACTCCAAAGTTCCCCACAAACTGGGATCTTCGCGGATTGGATATTCTTGGCCAAGTGAGAAAGTTTGCCATCCCAATTCTCGATCTATCACTGCGTAGTTAAAACCTAGTCGTGAATGATCAGTCACATCAAAACCAGTCAAACAATCAGCCGCAATAAACGCCGACAGTCGATAACCATCGGCAGTCACGCGTGAAACGACAGACAACTGTTCAGAATTCACCGCCACCGGATTCTCACGCGCTCGATTAATCTCAACCATCTTTGCCAATGGTTGTTCAAAACCTCTCCCAGCACCTTGTGGTAAAAACATAAATTGATGACAAAACCGACTAGCCCGATGTATCGTATGTGTGTCGCGAGTATCAATCCACAACAGCACACCATCACTATCTTCAATCCGGTTTTCACGACACCACAGCGGTTCCTTTTTCCCACGGACATTCACATCCACAAACAACCCTGCAGCCCTATACGCGATCCGAAAATCCGCAAATGATAACCGACCACCTAGCTCTCCAAACGCAGGTACTTGAAATTTCGGCGGCAACTTCACTCCGTCAGGCGCCCACTCACGTGGCGACTTAAAGCAAGGCACCGAGAATCGGAACAACATGACTGGATCGACTAACGGTTCATTGTGTTTCGACATTTACCTATTCCTGCTATTTCAGCTTTGCTGCTATTCTTGTTCACGGATACCTGTTAAATGTTCTCGCAAGAAACCTTCCAAATCACCACGGTACAAATCCTCAACTTCATTAAAAGAAAGGATGACCGAATCTCGATCTGGACGACTCAATTCTATTTCACGCGAGTTTCCTAAATCAGCAACTCGACCAGCAGTCACCTGCCCCTTGAAGCCCGTTACGACCAACACTAATTTTTCAGCTTTCTTTGTTTTGACCGTTAACCATGGATAACGTCCGTCCGGCAAATACATGTGCACATAAACTTTGTTATTCCAAAGAAAATTGCCTTCCGGCAAAATCTCTTGCATCATTTGATACAACTCTTCCCATACTTCCATCTTCCATTTCACCTTATGGCCTGGATGAAAGCCTTTGCGAGAAAAATGCCATTTTTCGCCCTGCTTCTTCCAAGGCGAAAATTTGTCCGGATTCTTTTGGGTTTTCGATGTCATCTTTTTGAAACCTCGCACCGCCGTCTCAATGAATTCCCAAAACTCCGCTGTGTCAATCTCATCATAGCTGTAGGCACGAATTTCAACTTCTTGCCACTGCGCCCGCTTTTTAACTTTGACTCGCGGTTCATTGCCATACACGGGCAACTCATCCATTTGATTGAGCGTCCTCAAATTCAACTGAGAGGCAAGTTCATCTCGCTTGAAGGTTCCTGGAGCCATGCGAAACTTCATCTTCACCAGCCATTTTTCAGCCGTAATTGCATGAAAAAACCAGCCATGGGTTTTCGTCGGTGCAGCAATTTCAACTACCGTCCGTGCACCAAAATCCGTCTCGCCAAAATCACCTAGCTCTTGAATTCGATCGAGGGTATCAGCCAAAATCTGACCATCCCATTGTATGGAAGATCCATCCCGTGCCACTCGGTCTTGGGTATGCCAGCGGCGACCGTTGGTCTTCCAAGGCATCGGGATGTCTTTTCCGACTTCCGTAAGTTCCAACTCGTCCGCTTGCAATTCAACGGCTTCAACCACATGCGACTTGCGTTCAACATAAGGGCCAGCAGCAAGCACCGGCGCCAAAGCTTCTCCGGTGTAACTGCGTAATGTTGATTTACCCCCTCGCTTTTTGCTGACCGTTTTAGTTGGTTTATATTCTGCGGCGACCTGCGCGATATCTTCAGGAGGGCCCGCCGCAACAATTTGTCCACCAGCAAATCCCGCTTCAGGACCAATATCAATCACCCAATCAGCCGTCTTAATTAAATCCAAGTTATGTTCTATCACAACGACCGTATTTCCTAGATCCACTAAGCGGTGCAAAACCTCGAGCAACTTTTCGATATCAGCAAAATGCAAACCAGTGGTCGGTTCGTCGAGTAAATACAAAGTCCGGCCTGTATCTGGTCGAGCCAATTCGGCCGCTAGTTTCACACGCTGAGCTTCCCCACCTGATAACGTTGGAGCAGGTTGACCTAATGACACATAATCCAAACCGACATCGCACAACATCTGCAAGATACGCCGAATCTTGGGGATATTGTCAAACAGTCGGACCGCTTCGGCGCAAGTCATTTCCAGTACATCCGCAATACTCCGTCCGCGAAATTTAACTTCTAATGTATCCGGATTGTATCGCTTACCATGACACGTCTGGCATTGGATCCAAACATCCGGCAAAAAATGCATTTCAATTCGTTTATTGCCGTAGCCATCACAATCATCGCAGCGACCACCAGGCACATTAAAACTAAAGCGACGCGCCGTGAATCCCCGCAGTTTGGCATCAGGTAACTGCGAAAACAAAGTACGAATCAAGTCAAACACACCTGTGTATGTAGCAGGGTTAGAACTCGGCGAATTCCCTAACGCATTTTGATCGACTCGGATAACCTTATTGATAAGTTCCAATCCTTCGATATGGTCATGTGACCCTGGGCTCATCGATGCACGATGTAACTTCTTAGCTAATGCAGCATATAATACTCCGTCAATCAATGAACTCTTACCACTACCACTAGGACCAGTAACCACAGTCAAAGTCTCCATCGGCAGCACTAAATCCACATCCTTAAGATTGTGATGCCGCACGCCGCGAACGGCTAAAACTTGGCTTTGCATCTTACCTTGCAACAACACCGGTCGACGATTTGATGGAATCGGAATCGTCTTCTTCCCTGATAAATAAGGACCCGTAACTGATTTTCTCTGTTTAGCGAGTTTAGCCGGAGTGCCGTGAGCGACAACATTGCCACCATGAAGACCCGAACCAGGGCCAAAGTCACAAAGATAATCTGCGCCTTGGATAATCTCTCTATCGTGTTCGACTACCAATAAAGTGTTGCCCAAATCACGCAGCTTATTCAATGCTTGCAACAATCGCGAATTATCCCGCGGGTGTAATCCAATCGTCGGTTCATCTAACACGTACAACACACCACACAAGCCACTGCCAAGTTGAGATGCTAGGCGAATGCGTTGTGCCTCGCCGTTGGAAAGTGACGCGGCGGGACGATCGAGTGTCAGATAATACAAACCAATTTCATTGAGAAATTCCAAGCGGTTTTGGATTTCGAGAAGCAATTCCCCAGCCACCGTCTCGATGCGTTTCGGCAATTTCCAATTTGTCACAAGTCCCAATAAGTCTTCTAATGGTAGTCGGCACAGTTGTTCCATTGTCTGATCCTGGAACCGGTAAGCAGTTGCAAAATCCCGCAAGCGGCTACCACCACAAGTTGAACATTCAACTTGATCCACAAGATGCTCCAAGCGGGTCCGTAACGCTGGTGACACGCGTGACGCTTGCTCAAGAGTTGGGTACAACCCTTTGAATTGAAACTTGAAAGACTGCTTTGTTTTCCCAGCAGTGACATCCACGGCGAACCAGCGACTACCCGTACCATGCATGATGCTGCGGCGTTGTGTCGTTGTCAGTTGATCAAATGACGTGCTATCATCGATTTCAAGATCTCGTATCAGTGCCCGCATCATTTCTTCGGCAAGCGTTTGCTGCAGATCAGGCCACAACGTAACAGCACCACCAAGTAACGTTGACTGAGTATTGCCCAACAAGGCGGCCGGATTTGCTCCTCGTTGTGTACCCAATCCCTCACATGACTCACACCAACCAAGATGACTATTGAAAGAAAAATGGTGAGGCGACAATCGCTGGAATGACCGGCCACAATCTTCACAAGACAAGTGTTGGCTATGCTGGACCACCTGCCACTGGGGTTCGTCTTTCTTAGTGCTGACATAAGCAACATGCAAAACGCCGCGGCCAATCTGCAGTGCTGCTTCGACACTTTCAGCAATCCTCGCTCGATCTTTATCACGTACCGTAATGCGATCCACGACAACTTCGATGGCATGTTGACTACGACGATCTAATTCCGGTAATTCATCTAAGCTATGCGTCTGTTGATCAATCCGAACTCGAATAAAACCACTCTGCCGCACCTCATCCCACAACGTCGAATAGTCTTGGTTTGATTCCAATTCCAACGGCGCCATTAAGTACAATCGCGTCTGTTGATCCTCGGACAATATTTTATCGACAATCTGATCGGTAGTTTGCGTTCCAACAGGAATCTGACAGTCTGGACAATAAGGTATTCCAATCCGCGCCATTAATATCCGCAGATAGTCATAGATCTCAGTAACAGTACCAACGGTTGAGCGAGGAGTATGTCCTAAGTTTTTCTGCTCGATAGCAATCGCTGGTGACAATCCATCAATATGGTCTAGCCGTGGTTTCTGTGTCTGACTGATGAACTGCCGCGCATACGAACTCAGACTTTCAACGTATCGCCGCTGCCCCTCCGCATAAATTGTATCCATCGCCAATGATGTTTTGCCACTACCACTAGGCCCTGAAAACACCGTCATTTTGTCACGGGCAATATCAACATCGACCAGCTTCAAGTTATGCTGCTGAGCGCCGCGAACACGGATGTTTTTTAGCTGTTCCGCTGGGGAGCGACCCGACGGATCGCTGTTCACAAGATTCTGTTTACCCTCAGGGCTAAACAACCGAGCCAACGCGATGCCAGTGTACGATTCTTTACAAGCAGCCACATCCTCCGGTGTTCCGGCAACCAGCAACTCGCCACCACCTGCACCACCCGCGGGGCCTAAATCGATTACCCAATCAGCTGTCTTTATCACATCCAAATTGTGCTCCACGACCAACACCGTATTGCCACTATAGACAAATCCATGTAACACTTTCAGCAGCAACTGGATATCTGCGAAGTGCAATCCTGTTGTCGGTTCATCCAACAAATACAGCGTTTTGCCGGTACTCTTTTTGACAAGTTCTCGAGCAAGTTTGATGCGTTGGGCTTCACCGCCGGAAAGAGTTGGGGAGGGTTGCCCCAACTTAAGATAGTCCAAGCCAACATCTTGTAATGTTTTGAGCTTGTGATGAATATTGGGAATATTTTCAAACAACTCCAAAGCAGCAACAACATCCATCTCTAAAATATCAGATATAGAATGCCCTTTAAATTTGACATGTAACGTTTCTCGATTAAACCGTTTACCCTCGCACACTGGGCAAGTCACCCATACATCTGCCAAGAAGTCCATTTCTAGTTTATTCGTGCCGTTACCTTCACAAGCCTCGCAACGACCACCTTTGACATTAAAACTGAAACGGCCTGGTTTATATCCACGACGTTTCGAGTCTGGAAGTTGTGTAAATAGTTTTCGAATATCGTCAAATACTTTGATGTACGTTGATGGATTCGACCTTGGAGTTCGCCCGATGGCAGATTGATCAATGGCGATCATTTTATCAAGGTGTTCACTACCTAATAAATCAAGGTGAGCACCTGGAACTCCATCGCCACCGTTGAGATCTCGCCGTAGTGCTTCCGACAAGATGTCGTTGACGAGAGAGCTTTTACCTGAGCCGGAAACGCCCGTGACACAAACAAAATTTTCCAGCGGAATACTAACATCGACTGACTTTAAATTATTATGTTGAGCACCTAATATCTGAATTTGTTTTTCGTTTTGTCCACGTCGCTCTTGTGGAATTTCAATTTCACGTGTGCCTGCCAGAAACTGTCCAGTCACGCTACGCGTGTTATTACGGATGTCTTCAATGTTGCCGCGAGCAACAATTTCACCGCCCTTTACACCAGCACCGGGGCCAAAATCAACAACATAGTCCGCTATACGCATCGTTTCTTCATCATGTTCGACAACTACCACTGTATTGCCAATATCACGCAAGTGTAACAGTGTCTGCAGGAGCCGATCATTATCGCGAGAATGCAGCCCGATCGACGGTTCGTCAAGGATATAAGTGATACCAACCAAACCAGAACCGATTTGAGCGGCTAGCCGAATCCGCTGCGCCTCGCCACCCGACAATGTAGGAGCTGTGCGATCAAGCGTTAAATACCCTAAGCCAACATTTACCAAGAAGCCGAGACGGTTACGAATCTCCTTGAGGGGTTCTTCGGCTATTAACGCAGAGTTAGAATCAAATTCCATTTCTGAGAAAAACTCTACGGCGTCATCCACACTCAACTTACAAACCGCCGGAAGTGACTGTTCGGACGATTCGCTGAACTTGCGATGAGATGACTGTAGTAACATATGTCGAGCTTGGGCGACAAGCCGATCCCCGTTGCACTCGGGGCACAGAATTGTACTCATATATCGTTCAAGCCTCCGCATCTGTATACGACTTTTGCTAGAACCGTATTTCGACTTCAGCTCGGGGATCAGACCTTCATATTTTCCTCCATATTTCATCGGCGAATTCCCGCCGCGCCATGTATACGTAATGTGTAATTCGCCGGTGCCCCACAGCAATACATCTTTTGCTTCTTGGGACAAATCTTGCCAAGGTGTTTCAAGCAAATACTCATCCGCCCATTCGCGCTCACGACTAACCGTATCAGCGACGCCTTGATAAATATGCCTTTTCCAGCGACCTAACTTTTTCCAGTTACCCAGCAACTCAAAACATCCATCCTTGAATGACTTCGTGGGGTTAGGCACCATCAACTCGGAATCAAAAGAAAACATTTGTCCCAGTCCACCGCAGCCAGCACACATGCCTTGTGGGCTATTAAAACTAAACAACTGTGGGGTTGGCGCAGGGAAGCTAAGATTGCAATGCGTGCAGGCATAGTCACTGGAGTAAATTTTGTCCTCTGTTGGATTTTCTATATCAGTCGGTACATCAGATTTAGGCACTACAGAAACGATAGCAACAATTAAGTCGCCACTACCCAGTCGCAATGCTTGGTCTACAGCATCGGATAATCTACCGCGGCCACTTGCCGACACAGTCAGGCGGTCAACGACAACTTCGATGTGATGACGGAATCGTCGATCAAGTGACGGTGGGTCCATCAGCTCGTAAATATCACCATCAACCCGCGCACGAATATACCCCTGCTTTAACAGGTCTTCAAATAGATCACGATGTTCACCTTTTTGACCACGAATGACCGGTGCCAAAATTGAAAAAGCCGTGCCCTCAGCTAGCTGCAAGATATGCGAAATGATTTGCTCTCGTGTTTGAGCAGTAATAGGTTCTTGGCATTGTGGACAGTTGCCAACGCCTACACGAGCATAGAGCACTCGTAAAAAATCATAGATCTCTGTAATCGTCCCGACAGTACTTCGAGGATTACGACCCGCAGTTTTTTGTGAAATCGATATAGAAGGGGGGAGCCCCGCGATGACATCAACATCTGGTTTAGGCATTTGCCCGATAAAATGTCGCGCGAAGCTTGAGAGGCTCTCTAAATATCGCCGCTGGCCCTCTGCAAACAAAGTGTCGAATGCTAATGAGCTTTTTCCACTACCGCTAACACCTGTCAAGCAAATCAATTGATTGCGCGGCAACACCACATCTACAGATTGCAGATTGTGCTCTCTTGCACCTTGTATAGTCGTATCCGACGCTTGCATGTTTTTTTCGCGACTAAGTCCATTTAGTTGGTAACTACGTAGTCTAGTTATTTTTCGTACTATCTGCGAGTAGTCTCACCAACCAAGGCACGAATGAATGCCTATAATAAAATAAACGGGGTAACTTGGAGCCTAAATCATGTACTTTCCAACCAAATCCACCTAAATAATCAGGTGTCCTTGGGCGGAACAAAGAAAACATGGAGGGAATCATGAATCTCACATCCACTCTGAACAGTCAAGGGAATGCAGCTCTTGATGACGTGAAGGCATCGTCCGCACCGGCGACCGCCACTATGTCCGTTGGCCAATATCTAATCCAACGATTGCGTGACTATGGTATCAACGACCTGTTTGGCATCCCCGGCGATTATGTCCTGTCGTTTTACAGTTTGTTAGAACAAAGTGATATCAACGTTGTCGGTTGTACTCGCGAAGACAACGCTGGGTTCGCAGCTGATGCCTATGCTCGTATCAACGGCATGGGTGCGGTTTGTGTTACCTATTGTGTAGGTGGGCTAAGCGTTTGCAACTCGATCGCCGGAGCCTTCGCGGAAAAATCTCCCGTGGTACTCATCTCTGGGTCTCCAGGATTAACCGAGCGCCATAACGACCCGTTGCTACACCACAAGGTTCGTGATTTCCATACTCAAGTAGATGTGTTTGAAAAAATATGTATGACCGGAACAGAGTTGACCAATTCAGACACCGCCTTTGAAGAAATTGATCGCGTACTAGCATCGTGTGCGCGATACAAGCGACCGGTTTATATTGACATCCCTCGTGACATGGTACACGTGGTACCCGAGGTGCCATACAAGCCGTTGGCGATCGATAATCCGTGGGATCATCGTGCTTTAGAAGAAGCAAGTAATGAAATTACCGCCTTGTTAAACGGAGCTCGCAAGCCAGTCATTGTGGCGGGTGTGGAGATACATCGGTTTGGTGTACAGGACGATTTGATTCACTTTGCGGAAAAAAACAATATTCCAATTGCATCAACACTCTTGGGAAAAAGCGTCATCCGTGAAAACCACCCGCTGTACCTTGGGCTATATGAAGGCGCCATGGGCTGTGCGGCGGTCACCAAATACGTTGAAGAGAGTGACTGCATTTTGTTACTGGGAACCTTCATGACCGATCTCAATTTGGGCATTTACACTGCCCAATTGGATCCCGCCAAATGCGTGCACGCCACCAGCGAAGACCTCCAAATCCATCATCATCATTATGCGAACGTCTGCTTGAAAGATCTCATTCACGAAATGATCCTCAAGAACATCCGCCCTGCTACTCCTGAAATCGGACCCGTACGGCATAGTTGTGAAACCAAGTACTCTGTTGAGTACGAAGCACCCATCAAAATCACGCGCATGATTCAACGTTTAAACCATTCCCTAGACGAAGAAACCATCGTTATTGCGGATATTGGCGATGCATTATTCTCTGCGACCCAACTACAAACTCGCGGACGTACCGAGTTCTTGAGCCCAGCCTATTACACTTCGATGGGCTTCAGTGTACCTGCTACGCTAGGTGCGTCGCTGGCCAAACCAGGGCATCGCGTGATTACGTTATGTGGTGATGGTGCGTTCCAAATGACCTGCCTTGAATTGTCCACAATCGTGCGGCACGGTTTTAATCCAATTGTAATTGTTTTGGATAATGGTGGTTATGGAACGGAGCGAGTATTGCATCCGGGTGAGTGGAAGTACAATGAAATACAACGTTGGAACTATGGCGACATTACCAAGATGATTGGTGGCGGTGTATCACAGCACGTACACACCGAAGGTGATTTTGACCGAGCGTTAAAATCGGCAATCGCCGACGACCATCAAATGCATTTGCTGCATGTCCATCTAGACCATCGCGACGCAAGTCAAACTTTATTAAGAATGGCCGACCGCATGAGTCAACGCATCTAGGTTGATATGGCAAGTATGGTCAGTACAACACCTTTAGCCAGCGTAAGCACGAGTGCCATTGTTGTAACTGTTTTGGCTATTCTGAGCTTTAGGTGGCTGAGTGATCATTTTGATGTTCCCCGCACCCAAAAGATCGTCTAAACGACCGCGTAATTCCTGATTAATCTCGATCCGTTGCTTCATCGATTTTAATGTCACTTGCGTTCCATCGTTCAGTTGCAGCATACATTTAAGAACGGCACGACCGGGATAAGCTCGCGTTACTTCGCGTAACTTGTTGATCATTTCCATCCCATGCAGATTCTCATCCAATCGCACAATCATGCCTGTTGTGTAACGATCGGTGACCTCATTAATCGGAATGATCTCATTAACGATAATATTGCACTCGTCACCACCACCTCGACGGTCGACGCGGCCCCGCACAATGACAATCTCGTCCGCTTGTACAATATGCCCTATTTCCGCAAATTGAGTTGGCCATAAAATACAACGGACGGACCCGTTCACATCTTCGATATCAAAATTAGCATACTTCGAAGGCTTGCCTGGTTTCGGGTTTTTCGTATGAGAAAACTTAATTGATGATAATAACCCGCCCAAAATAACCTCGCTCCGATCCGAGATGCCACTTAGTTTTTCTGTGGTATGAGAGCAGAATTCATTCAGGCGATCCGTGTATTCGGCCAACGGATGAGAGGTTAAATAGTAGCCGAGTACTTCTTTTTCCATCGTCAATTTAGCACGCTCTTCGAACTCTTGAACATTAGGCATATCTACTGTAGCATCCAATTCGACATCCCCCTCGGACTCCTCAAACGCTCCAAATAAATTTTGTTGGCCTGATCGATTATCCGCCTGTCTCGCTTGCCCCGCCCCAATCGCTCGTTCTACCGTTTCCATTAGTTGACGTCGATTCGCACCAAAACAGTCCATCGCTCCCGCTTTGATTAGATGTTCCATCGCAGCACGATTACAAGAAGACGTTTCCACTCGTTCCGCGAATTCAAAAATATCTTTAAAGTCTCCAACCGCCTCGCGTGCTCGAACAATCGCCTCGGCCGCTGAACCACCACATCCTTTAATCGCAGACAAGCCGAAAAATATTTGATTTCCTTTCACTGTGAATTCAACGAAAGAGGTGTTTACGCTAGGTGCAACAACTTCGATCTCCATCCGATCGCAATCTTCCAAATGCTCGACCAATGAATCCTTACGGACAAAATTACGGCCAGGTATATCTCCCGTTAATAACGCGGCCATGAATTCGACGCCATAATGCGCTTTGAGATAAGCTGTTTGGTATGCAATTAAAGCATAAGCCGTCGAGTGACTTTTGTTAAAACCATATCCGGCAAACTTGGTGATCATATTCCACAGCGAAGCAGCGTCTGAGTTTCTCAATCCTCGCTCAACCGCGCCTGCGATAAACTGTTCATGATTTGAACCAATGAGTTCTTCATTCTTTTTACTGATCGCTTTAATACAGGTATATGCTTTGGCGAGTTCAATCCCTCCGAGCCGATTCAAGATCCGCATCACCTGTTCCTGATAAACCATGACTCCATGGGTTTCTTCGAGAATGTCTTTCAAGACCGGATGTAAATACTGAGCTTGTTTGCGGCCAAGTTTCACATCTACGTATTCGTCCACCATGCCACCTTCAAGTGGCCCCGGCCGATACAACGCAGCGGTGGCAATAATGTCACGGAAATGATTCGGTTTCATCCGTTTCAATAAATCGCGAATGCCACCGCTTTCAAGCTGAAACACACCTTTAGTTTCACCTCGAGATAGCAACGCAAATGTTGCTTGGTCATCAAGTGGTATTTTGTATAAATCTAACGCCTTGCCAGTAGTCTGTTTAATAATATCTTCGGTGATCCGCAAAATGGTTAAGTTCCTCAAACCGAGAAAGTCCATTTTCAGTAGCCCCGCGTGTTCGACATCGTACATCGACCACTGGGTAATAATGTCGTCTTTGCCGGCGACACGACACAACGGCACATATTCCGTCAGTGGTTTATCACCAATAACAACGGCGGCTGCGTGCGTACCCACATTCCGCGCTAAGCCTTCGATTTTCATCGCTAAATCCAGCATCTCGCGAATTTCAGGATCACCATCGTATGTCATTTTTAGTTCAGCACTCTTTTTCAAAGCGCCGCTAATGGTGATTTTTAGCTCCTCCGGAACCATGCCCGTTATTTGAACAACTCGGCCAAGTGGAATCCCAAGCACGCGGCCAACATCTTTGATGGCAGCTCGAGCGGCCAATGTACCAAACGTTCCAATCTGGGCAACATTGGATTCTCCGTAGGTATCTTTCACGTATTGCATGACATCGCCGCGATGATCTTTGCAGAAATCGATATCAATATCAGGAGCCTCGAGACGATTTTCATCTAAGAATCGTTCGAATAGCAAATCGTAATGTATGGGGCAGACATGACTGAGATACAAGGCATAACAAACGAGGGAGCCAACACCGCTACCACGAGCAGTCGCTGGAATCGAGCGTTCACGAGCAAATCTGACAAAGTCCCAGCAAATAAGGAAGTAATCATTAAAACCAAGTTTATTAATCACACCTAACTCTCGGTCCAGCCTCGCCTGAGAGATCTCTGTAAGCGTATCACCTTGCAGCATCTCAGGGTTATTGGCATAGCGATCGCGCAAGCCGATCATACACAGCTCACGTAAATAATCCTCGGCAGATTTTTCTTTAGGCACGGTAAACGCGGGGAAAAACCGCTTTCCTAATTCCAAGTCAATGTCAACGGTATCAGCAATGGCTTGGCTTTGGGCAACAACTTCTTCCATTCCTGGAAACGCCGCGTACATCTCCTCGCCACTGCGTAAGAAAAATTCCTTACCTTCCATCTTCATCCGAGATGTGTCTGTTCGAAAACGCCCGGTATTAATGCACAGCATGACATCCTGAGCATCCGCATCCACTTCATCAACGTAATGACAATCACTTGTTGCAACCATCGGCACGCCGATACGCTTGGCCACCGCTAGAGAACCTTCTAACGCCATCCGCTGAATCTCAATACCATTGTTCATTACTTCAATGAAGTATCGGTCATCGAAGACTTTTTGGAACCACTGC